>CAZAFZ010000062.1:0-6137 GCA_964484745.1 uncultured Gammaproteobacteria bacterium
GCGCTGAAGCCGCGTTCATGGCTTCGAACCGGGGCCGTTGAAATAATTACAGCCCTGCCTGCCGGCGCTTATCAGCTGCTTCATAAAACTGAACCAGATTCCGGGATTTTTCCTGCTCAGGGTTATTACGCCGATAAAATCATTATCATCGGTAAGGTTCGCGGTACTACCATAATAGCCGGATGATTCTACTTGAAGACGGCCTTTTTTTTCGTCTCCGGAAAGTATATAGAAATCCCCTTTTGGTCCGGTATAGGTCGTTTGTCCGAAAAAGCTGACTTTGGCGCCGCTAATCGGATTTCCCAGCTCGTTACTTACCGCACCTTGGATTATTTGCGGCTGATAGAAATTTTTTATCGCATAATAGGCGGGGCGCAATGATCCGTCATCGGACCATAGCGCGCTTGTACCGCCGGCGCTTAGCCAGTAGTTTACGCCGATAATACGCTTTTCACCGGCCATTGAACCAAGCGCTTTTCTGATCCAGGCGGCCTGTTCTTCGGGATTCATATTTCCGTGAATATCGGGGATCGGAACTCCGAATTCGCCCAGCATTATTTTGCCATCCGAATTCGCCAGCATATCATCAATGTCGGCTTTCAGCCGTTCGGGCGTTGCCACGTAATGGTCAATAGTTATGATGCCCCCTAAGGCGGCTGTGGTATTCTTATCCATGATCAAGCGTGCGACGTCTCCGTTCATGCTGGCTAAGCCGGTATTTACCCGCCTGCCGGCGGAAGCGAAAGATTTAACCAGCACGGCCTGTTCATCGACCAAAAATTTGCGGAAGGGCATTACGTCTCCGGTTTTGCGCGGATCTCCCAAAGTTCCGTTTTCGCATTCGGGACAAGCGGTAAAGCAATCTCCGTCCGCGAAAATTTCCGGATGGCTGCCGATGAAAGCCGCGGTTTTTTTAATATGCTCTTCGGGGCTGATCGGCGGGTAATCGAACCAGCCTTCCCAGCCGCTCCAATTGCCCCGGAACCAGACGTTCAAACCATGTTTCCGCGCGGCCTTTACCCAGCGTTCGATCATCGGGAAAAATTCTTCGTCATAAGGCGTGCCGATAGCAACATGCGTAGCGCCGGCTTGGGCGATCTTCTCCATTGTACCGTCGATGACCAGGTCAAAGCTTTGGTCTTTTTCTTTTTCCCGGGCTAAATCGCGGGAATATTTCATCGTATCGATAGATTGAATTTGCCAAAACTTGAGATCAGCAGGGGGCGTGGCATTGATCGCCCGGCGGTTTGTATCGCAAAAACGGGGCAAAATAAGAACAAGGGCAATTACCGAAGCGCATATAACAGCCAGCCAAAGGACGGCCTCCTTTTTAGGTATGATTTCCATGCTATTTGAATTTTTCTTAAATATGCCGCAACCTTACCTGCTTTAATAAAAACATGAATTAAGCCGATAATCAAATCGCCTTAAAATTGCAGCCGGAAACGAGGGCTATTTTGCTTGTTCGGCGGCTAATCCGTTTATGTATTCATCCCTGAGCTTATAGATATCGGCGAACGGATAATGGTCCACTAGTTCGTAATGCGCAAACGCGGGGTTGTCCTTGACGGCCATCCAGGTCGAATCGGTATCCGAATAGCTTCTCATTACTATCCATCTGGCCCAATGGTCAAGGTCCTGGAGGGCGTTATCGTAATATTCGCCGGCGCCTTCATGGATGAATTTTTTCATGGGCAGGCCGGAGGAAAAGATAATGGCGTCGTGGGAGGCTACCGATATTAATATATAGCCCGGAAGGTCAGCGGCATTCTGCTTCAGCCAGCCGCTCACTTCGGTTACGTTTTTTTGGCTGGATCCGATGCGAGCATCGTCGATCGTCACCGCGTCGAGGCTTGTAAAAGAGAAAAAAACCGTAAATAAAATCAAGAACATCAGAGCATAGCGGATCCGCTTGGTATAGTCCGTCAAGTAGCCGATAAATATCGCGAACGACGGCATCATCATGATCCCATAGCGGACGTTAAACCAGGAAGTTCCGGACAATCCTGCTATGTAAAGCACGGAATGGCCGAGATATAAGGCCAGTACGTTGAAGATGATCGGGGCCAGTAAAGCCAGTGTCGCGTAGCGAACGGCAAGCGGCAAGCGCTTATTCAGCCAGATGACTACCGCTCCCGCTACTCCGGCGAACATGACAAAGGCGCTGGAATTGTAGGCTAAGGCATAAAAATACGTTTTGACCGACAGCCACCAGTTGAATTTGGTGGCCAATACGCCGGCCTGTAACAACTGCATTTGCTGTTCATGGGCCGAATAGGGGCCGAAGATGAAATAGAAAGCATCGTTAAAAATCAATAAATTCCATAGCAGCCAGAGGACAATGCCGTAGCCGGCCAGGGTGCAAAACATGATGATCGCCCCCTCGGCAGTGCGGTAGCCGCGTTTTAGCCAGGTCCAGATCAGTATCATAAACGCGACCTGCGCGAATAAAAACCAGCCGTCATAACGCACCAGGCTGGCAAGCATGATCCAAAAAGCGCAGAAAACCAAATGATGCAGCTGGTCGTATTTGAGCCAAAGCATAAAGAAGTATGCCCCGGTTGTCATGGTAAAAATCAATACCAATTCGGTCATAGCCGTCGATTGCAAATAAAGGACGTTGAGGTTGAGCGTGAATACGGCAACGGCAAAAAATCTTCCCAGCAGCCCCACATCCAGCTCGCGCAAAAACAGATAGATTACGATTCCCGTACCGACAAAAGCCAGCATCGACCAGACGGCTCCAGCCAAACCCGAGTGCCACATAAAATCGTTCCAGACGGTAAGGACCATCAGGAAATGTATCAAAGGCAGCCAAACGCTGCCGATTTGCGCCAGTCCGGGATTGAGCCCTTCAACCACGCGCCGTCCGATATCCAGATGCGAACGCGCGTCGTTGTATGCCAAGCCCAGGCCGTTTTGGTAATAATACGCAAAGCCGGAGACGGACACCAAAGCCAAAAACGAGCTTATTATTAAAAGCGCATTTTGATCAAGCCAGTTATAAAATTTTTGCCTTGACTCCGGCGGCCAAGAAAATATTATCATGTCTTTATCTTATTAGAACTAATCTCAAAAATAATTTTTATCTTATTTTCTGTCTTTTTCGGCGGCCTGTTCCGCCCGCGCTCACCGAAGCGGGAAGGAGGAAAAATTTAAAAATTCCGCTAAAATAGCCCTGCTATTCTTCCTCGATTTTCGGATTTTCCCCCGTAAGATCCTTGAAATGTTTTAATGCTATAGGCATTTAGAGCCTGCCGGACTTACGGTGGCAGGAGCCTGGACCGTAATCGTCGCCAGCATTCAGCCGCGGCTTTAATGTTATTCTTAGCATCCTGCCGGCGTCCGAAAAAAATGATCATCAGCAAAAAGGCGATAATTGAGCCGTAAATTATGCGATGATACGCTACAGCCGAGATCGAATTCCTCAAATAAGTGCGCCAGACATAGGATTTTGATCCTTCGAATTTGAGAAAATCCCAATTGCGTTCATAAGTATATTTTTCCTCTTTGCCCGATTTGGCTTCTAACGCCAATACCTCGATTTGCGGCGGGTTCATATTGAAAGTCAAAGCTCCCAGCGAATTGACCCAGACGGAATAGCCGAAGAACACCGAAAAAACCAAAGCCGCCGGCAGCCAATAGCGGGTTTTGCTTATCCAAACCGCAATGCCGACAGCCAGCAGCGCGTAAGCTGGGATTAGATAGCGGGATCCGAACGCCCAGCCGCCGTAAGGATCCCCCCACATTGAATATAAAAGTATGTTCAGCCCGATAATAAGCAGAAAGACGTTCAAGATGCCGGCTTGCCGCCGGTAAAGCGTACATAAGCCGAAAACCCCGGAAAGAATGACCGGCGCAAACCAGATTATTCCGCGGTCAGGGCTTAAGAAATGCGAATAGAACCCTTTAAGCAAATTGCGCGTGGCGAAGAAATTGATAGCTTGCTTATCCGCGGTATTTTCGGCAACTTCCGGCTCGGATGCGTTAAATGCTCCGACTTCGCCCTGGTCGGTGACTTCGGATACCGCCGGCAGCGTGCCGGAAAGCTTGAAAGGGTTGCCGTGCGAGCCGTAATTGTACCAGCCCAGCAGCGCCAACGGAGGCAGGATGGCCATGATGGCGATCATGCGCTTCAAGCTGAAATCAGCCTGCAAGCCGGCGGACCCGAGGTTTAAGCCGAATGTCCGGGCTAAGGCAAAGAGGCCGACGGGCAGCAGCAGGAAAAAATTAGGGCTGTCGACAACAATGCTCGCGCCGATCATCAGCCAGACCAGCGATAATGAACCCGATGACCGGTAATTGGCCAATAAGTACAAGCTCATCAGGATCAGAAAAGTAGTTATATGATGCTGGTATAGCGTCACCGAATAGGCGAAAGCCGGAGTCGCGAAAAGGAAAGCCGCCGCACCCGCGATGCCTCCCGCCAAGCCGGCGCCGAGCGTCCTTCCGATCATGATGACCAGCCAGGCGTTGGCTATCGCGAAAATGGCAATCACCGCAAACGTCCCGACCTGGGCGAGGTTTAAAATCCTGCCCGCCAAATATCCCGGCAATGCGATAATGGATACGCCGGGCGCGAAGAGCGAGACGAAGCGGCCGTCCGGAGACAGCCCCACGTCAGGAGCGATAAATTTGGCCAATTCATTCGTGAAGCTGATCGACTTGTTTTCCGCGATGGAAAAAAGGAGGGCGAAGCGCCCCCGCTCCGGCGAAAGCTCGAAAGGTCCGTCTTCCTTCCAGGTTATCGTGTCAAGGTCGCCGGCATTCGGATTTCCCGGCAGGCCGCGCAGGCAAAGCAGCAGAATCAAGGCGCTGAAAACCAGAAAGCCGGCGATAACGATTTTATTTTTCGGACTCCGGGCAGCCGATTTCGCCCCATTCTGCCAGCCGGTTATTTTTCCGGCAGAGGATTCGACATTTGGGGAAAAATTACCAGCCGGCTTGAGTTTTTTCGTACTGCCGGATATTTCCCAGGCCGGCTGGATGGTGTGGCCGGAAAAACGGGATTGGATTGCGCTGTATTTGTTAAGAAGGAAGACGTATGAGCATAGGACCGGATGGCGCAGGAATTCTCCGGCTTGGATCGCCAAGACCAGGCTCCGGGGCGCTTTATATTCCCGTCTCCAGAGCTGCGGATACAGCCGTCTCAAGCGCGCCCGAATCTCGCTGAACCGGGTGCTTTGCTTGACATGGTCGCCTAAATTCTGCGGAAGGCGGAAATGGACGACCGCGCTATCCACGTAGCGGTAGCCATAGCCTTTTTCACGGCAAGCCAAATATGTATACAGGTCGTCGCTGGCCATATCCGCCGGCCATTCGAGAGACTGGATGAATTCGCGCCGGTAGGCGAGGACGCAGCCGGTTACGGAAAAAATATTATTGCCGCCACGCACGGTTTTTTTCAGCCGCGAATAGGCTGCGGATGTGCGGTAAACCGCTTTTTCCGTGAAAGTTACCGGCGGCATCGGCACGGCTTCTCCGCCGCACATCATGATCCTGTCGTCTTGGTTGAAAGCGCGGACGATATCGCGCACGACATAGTGATTTCCGAGGATGACATCGGCGTCTAATTGGACGATAATATCGGACCGCAGATCGGAATAAATTTTCTGGAAACGGGCAGATTTGCCTTTGCGATCGGGGTAATTCAAAACTTGGCAGTTGGCTATGCGGCTTCCCAGCGCCAGATCCACCGTCCGGTCCGTTGATCCGTCGGATACGATCAGGATCAGATCCAGGCGGTAATCCTCTTCAATCTGGCTGCGGACGGACTGCAAAAACGGCAGAATATTGCCTTCTTCGTTGTAAGCGCTGACGGCTACGGTAACCGTCGGCAATTTCCGCGGTCCTGCAAGCGCATCCTTTTTTAGATTATTTTCCAACATATTATCTTTTCCGTTAAAAAGTTTGTTTTTATGATTTAGCATTTTTTTGCCATTTAATTTTAGAACCTCAATGGCATTCATAAATTCTTTACCGATATCGAATTTCCCCCCGCCTTTCAGATCTTTAAAGGTTTCTGCAGCACCTGACAAATGGCTTTTAAATTCCTTTTGAAAATCAGGGCCGTGTTTTGGATCGTTTGTTTCCATGATGTTTAATTAAGATTAAGCTAAATAAGATTGTAATTCAAA
>CAZAFZ010000063.1:0-6112 GCA_964484745.1 uncultured Gammaproteobacteria bacterium
GCCGAAGACGAGGAAGATGTCAAAAGCTACAAAACCAAGCTGGCCGATGCGGCTCCCGGCTTGAATAAAGCCAAAGCCGAAGATTATATCAATGAAATGGTTGCGGAAATCAATATTCATTTTTCCTCGAACGCTACCCAGGAACGATTTAAGCAAATCATGAAAACCTATTTTTTCGGCATCAGGGACAGGTTCAGCACCAAAACGACATTGAGCAAAGGCTTTGACGCCGGCGGATTGGGATTGGATGACAAGACGGTTGAAGTGATCATGGAAGCATCCGACAAAAAGATAGCCATCATGAAAGGCATGGTCGAAGACGGCCTTAAAGAAGCTATTCATCCGAGGAAGAAGATTGAGATAGGAGGATTAAGGGATTTTGAATACGACTTGAAAGCCGAGCTGGAAAAAGGCAATGTGCTTAAGCATGCCCAAGAGGAAAAAACCGTTCCGTTAGACATATCGCATGAAATTGCCCCTCCGCATCCGGCGATAGCCGGCAAGGCAAACAGTCCGTTTCTGCAAATCGATGCCGTAATCAGGCAGAATGCAAGCGCGAAGCCTGCCCCCGGGCCGTCAGAGCCGATCGTTAAAACCGATAAAATGGTCGCTTTTACCCGGCCGAGCGAACAGGGCGGGAAGAAAAAAATGGACGATGTCGTCAGGCCCAAAAAAGAAAAAAAGCAAAATTACAAGTACGTGATGAGCCCGATTGACGAGCTTAAAAATATGGACACGGAAAGTTTCAGGCGCATGTCCGACGATCCGGATGAAGCCTGCAGGAAAATTTGGGAAAAATTGGGCTTGCTTGAGGAAGAAGACTATGGAAAAAAAATTGCCGGAATAAAAGCTTGGCGCCAAAGCCCCATTTACCGGCTTTATCTGGCCATGGGCCAGCAAAGCATTATTGAAAAGAAAACCATTGAAGAAGTTATCGAGACAAGAAGACGATCCGGAACGGACACATTAAGCGGCAAAGAATTCGATGCGATCATGGACTTTAACAAGGAGATAAGGTTTTAACATAATCCGAATGCTCCGAATTTATATCCGAATGCTCCGAATATTTCTCCGAATTTACAAATCAGATATGAATATTAGAAATAGTATAGATAAATTCCCTCCTTCATTCCCCGCAATGCTTCATCGCGGGGCAAGCAATGAGGATTGAATGTTAGTAAGCTAGAAAATGGAAAAATACAAATAAAAATTTAAATTTCAAAGAAATAATTTTGAATTTTGAATTGTAATTTTGATTTATTTTTTTTGAGTTTTGATTTATATATAATATGCAGCAGTTTACAGTTCCGCAATTTCTTGATATAGAGGACAAGATAATCGGTCCGATTACGACCAGGCAGTTCGTCATTTTAATGGCCGGTTTTGTCATCGATGTTATCCTGTATAAATTGCTTGATTTTATGGCATTTTTGGTTTTTGGGATTTTAATCATCGGCATTGCAGGCGTTTTGGCTTTTCTTAAGATAAACGGCCGCCCGTTCCACTTCTTTATCCTTAATGTTATACAAACAATGAAAAGGCCTAAACTGCGCATCTGGGACAGCCATGACAAGGATTTTGAGAAGGACGAGGATTTGCATATCGATATGGGCCAAGCCAAAATCGGCGCTGATAAATCCTTGGCGCCGGCTAATGCCAAAAAATTCGTAAGCAGATCCAGATTAGCCGAGCTATCCTTAATTGTCGATACAAAGGGAGCTTATGTCGGGGAAGAGGATTCAAGCAGGATAGATATTAAAGAGCTTGACGCGGCCTTAAGATAAATTAATGAAATTTTATGCCGAAAGAAACTGGTAGCAGCAAAGCGGGGCCATCGGTCCAAAGATACCTTGATATCAATGAGATCAGGGAGGATTTGCTCGTCATGAAAGACGGCACCTTAAGGGCGGTGATTTTGGTTTCCAGCATCAATTTCGCGCTCAAAAGCGAAGACGAGCAGAATGCCATTATCGCCGCATATGTCAGTTTTCTCAACAACATTGATTTTCCCCTTCAAATCGTCATTCAATCGAGGGAACTGAATATCGATAATTACCTCAATAGCCTGAAGGACCGCCAAAAAAGGCAGACCAACGAGCTTTTGAAGATCCAAACTGCCGAATATATCCAGTATGTCAATGAGCTGATCGCCATGGGCAAGATAATGAGCAAAAGATTTTATATCGTGGTGCCCTACAATCCGCTTTCCGACAAACAGAAGAATTTTTTCACCCGCCTGGGCGAGTTATTCAAGGCGGCGACCGTTATTAAAATGAAAGACGATATCTTTCAGCGCAGAAGAGGCCAGCTGCTGCGCCGGGTGGACAACGTGATTAGCGGCCTTGAATCCATGGGTCTTAGCGCTGTCCAGCTGGATACCCAAAGCATTATTGAATTGTTCTACAGTTCATACAACCCGAGAACCGCAGGCAACGAAAAGCTGGTGAATATCAAAGAATTAAGAATTGCCGAATCATAAATTAGGAATCAATAACCATCAAATAAAAAAACATGTTCAATCCAAGAAAAATCGAACAAGAAAGGATCGAGATGGAAAAGCAGAGCAAGGAGGAATTGCCCCTCGAAGAAAAAGCTGATATAGCCAAAGAGCTGATTACCGAAGAAATTTCTTTCCGTAAAGGGACGATCAACATCAAGGACTTGATTTCCCCCGCCTCAATCGAGATCAAGCCCAACTTCCTGCTGCTCGGCGACAAGTATATCCGGACGATTTTCGTTATTAGCTATCCGCGCTATATCGGAGTCGGCTGGTTCGCGCCGATCATTAACCTGAATTCGACGTTTGATGTCGGCATGTATTTTTATCCCGTAAACACCGGCATAATCCTTGAACAACTTAAAAAAAAGGTGGGAAATCTGGAAGCCCAGATTATCGCTGATGCGGAAAAGGGCGCGGCCCGCGACCCGTTGAGGGAAACCGCGCTTAGGGACGCGGAGGCCCTCAGGGACGCCTTGACGCAAGGCATTGAAAAATTCTTCCAATTCGCCCTATACGTTACCTTATATGCCGATACCAAAGAAGATTTGGACAAGCTTACCGATGAAGTTGAAAATATATTCGGCTCAAGGCTTGTATATTCAAGGAAGGTTTTTTACCAGGCCGAACAAGGCTTCAATTCTACATTGCCAATGGGCAATGACGAGCTTTTTATCTCGGCCAACATGAATTCATCGCCGGTTGCCTCATCATTTCCGTTCATTTCCAGCGAGCTGACATCTGATGAGGGGATTTTGTACGGCATCAACCGCCACAACAACAGCTTGATCCTGTTCGACCGTTTCAGCCTGCAAAATGCCAACATGGTAGTTTTCGCCACCTCCGGAGCGGGCAAAAGCTATACCATCAAACTTGAGGTTCTGCGCAGCCTGATGATGGGAACGGAAGTAATAATTATCGATCCGGAATACGAATATAAGCATTTGTCCGAAGCCGTCGGGGGTACATATGTCAGCATATCATTATCGAGCGACGCGAAAATTAATCCGTTCGATTTGCCAAAGTCTATCGGCGGTGATTCGCGTCCGCAAGATATTATCCGCAGCGCGGTAATTACGGTTAAGGGTCTATTACGGCTAATGTTAGGTAGTTTCACTCATGAGGAAGATTCCATAGTTGACCGCGCCCTGCTTGAAACGTATGCCAAAAAGGATATTACCCCGGACAGCGACTTGTCGAAAGTCGAGGCTCCCATCATGCAGGACCTGCAGGACGTTTTGGACGGAATGGAAGGCGGCGCGAATATTTCCTTAAGGCTCAAAAAATATACCGAGGGTACTTTTGCCGGATTGCTGAATTCCCCGACCAATGTTCAGATGGACAACCAGCTGGTTTGCTTTTCAGTACGCGACCTTGAAGACGAACTGCGGCCAATCGCCATTTATACAATCGTCAATTACATTTGGAATGCCGTTCGGGCCGAGATGAAAAAGAGGATCCTGGTCATTGACGAGGCTTGGTGGCTGATGCAGCACGAAGACAGCGCGAAGTTCATTTACGCGCTGGTCAAGCGCTGCAGAAAATATTATTTGGGCGTTACCACGATCACGCAGGATGTCAATGACTTTTTGCTTTCGCCATACGGCCAGGCTATCGTTACCAATTCTTCGATTCAGATACTTTTAAAACAGTCGCCCGCATCGATCGATCTGATCCAGAAAACTTTTGTTCTGACCGAAGGCGAAAAATATCTGCTGCTGGAATGCGGCGTCGGCGAAGGCATCTTTTTCGCCGGCTCCAAGCACGCAGCGATAAAAGTAGTCGCCTCCTATACGGAAGACCAGCTGATCACATCCGATCCGAGGCAGCTCCTGGAGATCGAGGAAGCCAAAAAGGAATTCGCCGCTAATCTGGATAAAGAAAGCTAATATTTAGTCGCTAGCCGCTAGACATATTCTCGTAACTTATAACTCGTAACGCGTAACAAGAACGCGATGCCAATATACGAATGTATGCGAAATATACAAATAAATATCAATATATAAATCAGATATTCGTATATTAGTATCGGTTTCCATTCGTATATTTAGTATCAATTTGTATATTGGCAGCGGAAAAATATTCAGGATAGAATTGTGAAAATATCATTGAAGAATCGGCTATTATTTAATAATAAATAATTAGAAAATAAATATTTAATATAATTTATATATGGATAGAAGACTGAAAGCATTGCTGGCGATAATCTTCGGATTTGTGCTTATTCTCCTGATTGTTTATTTAATATTTTTCAGGCCTTCGGCCGATAATACCGGAAACCAGCAAACATCCCCAAAAGACCAAAATACGGATGCGACGCCTTTCCCGCAGGGTACTACGGACGAAGCAGCCCGCCAGGAAGAAATGAAAAAAATCAAAATAGGCCTGAACGCAACCAAGCAAGGCGTGAAAATGAATATTGCCGATCTGGAAAGGATGGCATCTTCTTTCGCCGAAAGATTCGGCAGCTATTCCAACCAGGCGGGCTTTTCCAATATTTACGATTTGCAGGTCTTTATGACCGCTAACATGCAGAAATGGTCAATAGATTATATTGAGCAGATGAAGAAAAAGCAGGCAGATTCGCTGATCTATTACGGCATAACCACGATGGCTGTAACGACAGAACTCAAGTCGTTCGACGATGACGAAGGGAAAGCCGAAGCCTTGATAAAAACCCAAAGAAGGGAATCGGTTGGAACATTCGACAACAGCAAGACTTTTTATCAGGATATATCGATTTATTTCGTAAAAGAGAACGGCGTATGGAAAGTTGACAAGGCGGCTTGGAAATAAGTCTGCATAATGCTTAACGCAACATTGTTTAAAGTTCATAAAGCAAAAAGTTATGAAGTGCAGAGTACGGAGCAAAGGACAGCAAGAAAAGATTCAAAAAAAGGAAAAAAGAAAAGATTTATAATTTATCTGATAGTAATATGTAGAGAAATTCGAAATTTATAAATATTATATTTTAAAATCACAAATATTTGAACTTGTAGAAGTTATGCTATATGAAAGATTATCATATAGCATTTTTATTTATGTTTTTTCAAGCCTTAATAGGATATTTGAAATGTTTTTCAAATGCAATCATTGATTTAGTTTTTCCGATTGAATGTTTGGGTTGCGGCAGCGAAGGTGAATGGATATGCAGCGATTGCTTTCTCCATTTAAGGCCCAAAGCAGGTCAGTATTGCTTCGGATGCAGGGAACCAAGGCAGTTTGGGGAGCTTTGCGGAAAATGCAAAAAAACATATTATTTTGACGGGATAATCATTGCCGGAGATTATGACAATAAATTTCTGGCATACGCCATAACGACTTTTAAGTATAAATATGTGCATGGATTGGCCAATCCTTTGGCAAGGTTCATGGAAGAGTCCATAGTTTCAATCAGTCGAAAGTCAAGAATATTACTGAATGAAAATTATATTTTTCCCGACAAGCAGGGTAAGCAAGCGGCGGAATTTTTTTTAGAATTGGATGCAGACTACGTAATTATTCCGGTGCCTCTTTCCAGGAAAAGGATGAAATGGAGGGGATTTAACCAGGCCGAGAAGCTTGCCGGAGAATTGTCGCTGTATTTAGGCTTGGAAGCTCTTCGGGACGCGCTTT
>CAZAFZ010000064.1:0-2313 GCA_964484745.1 uncultured Gammaproteobacteria bacterium
GATGGGTGAGAGGAAGGGATTCAGCGCGAGCTCGCGACCCAGTGACGTGTCCGGACCGTGGCCGCAGTGCACGGCGGCGTCCGGCGGGATCCGGCGGATGAGCGTCGCCACCGAGTTGAGCAGCTGGTGCATGTCGCCGCCCGGCAGGAGTTCGGCCAAATCGGGGATTTCGTTTTTCGACCAAATGATCATGTCGCCCTTGATCGAACCGCTATGCTCGTCCTTCAAGCTTGACCAGTCGACCAAACCGCCTTCTATCACCGCCATAATTATTATGTCTTTCATCTCCGAATCGCCCTTGTTCGCGTAAGTGATCGAGCAATTCATTGACTTGCCGAAATCAATTCCCTGGTCGCTCCTTGAACCGTTGATTATCAGCCCGAGGTTCAAAGCGCTTTTAACGACATCGAACGCGATCGTCTTTTCGTCAACCAGGTAATCCTTGTCCTTTTCGCCGTAGTAGAACTCGGCCTTGATCTCCTCTCTGCCGGCATTGCTTTCTTCCACGATAAAAGGTATCTTAAATGTTATTTCCTCTTCCGGGATCGAATCAATGATCCATTCATTGGGCTTCAGCTCCGAGCGGCGCGCTGCCGCTTTTTCTGTCGAAGTCGAAGCCGGAAAATCGATACTTGACCCCTCGGGCACCCTAAGCACAAGCCTTAAATTGTTCAAATAGGAATTTTCGCCCTTGTTCAATGTCAAGCTGATCCTGTTCACTTCGTTGATCAGAACGCTGGAGTAGGCATCAATGGCAATACTGAATCCCGGATCTGTAATCAGGATATTGCCGGTGGCGGTACGCTTGAAGCGTGAAGAAAAATTAGCAGGCTGGTAATCGATCTCGGCTGCGAGCATTGCCCTGTCGCCTTTCTTCCCTATCAACCTTCCGGATAAGGAAATCTCGCCGCTGGAATGAGGAATAATGCGGCCCAGTTTCCAGGAGTTATTGCTGGTGCTCGACGATATGTCCGCGGCCGGATCGCTCGCGATCAGGATGAAATTTTCCGGGAAGCTGATAGTCAGCGCCGCATCGTTCAGCTCCACGTTTTCGCTGTTTTTATAACGGACCTTAAAAGCAAAAGCTTCGCCGGCAATCGTTTCGTTCTTATCGGTTACGAATTCGAGGCTTACGTTTTCTCCGGTAACAGGACGGGTGAAATAATTCAAATAAGCCCAGTATGCTCCGGCGCCGATCAGCGCGAGAAACAGAATAAGGAATATCCAGAAAAAAATACCGCGCTTTTTCTTTACGTCGATCGTGCTGACATCGACGATATTGCCTTCGTCGTCCTGGTAAATTTCCGACAGGCTTTCGGTAATTTCCTCTTCCCTTTCCTGAGTCTGCTCTTCCGGTTGAACATCGGGCGAGGCCTGCCTGCGGCTCGCTTTAATGTCGCTCATGCTTGGTTTTTGATTAGTTTGAACCATATTTTTAAAGTTTAATAATTCTTATGGCTAATTGTTGGCTGCTGATGGATCTTCAAAAATCACGGCATAGAGCGTGTCTTCGCTGAGCGCCGTAGCGTTCTGCCAGCCGCGCGGATTGCCTGCCAGGCATTCCGGATAATTCCAGACCAGCTTATAGCCGGCCGGGGCAGTCAGGCTGGAAAAAAGCGAAGAATTTTGGCTGCCAGGCTGCTTCTGGACCAAGAGCGAAAAAGGCAACAGTTCTTTTTGGCTTGGATTCAGGTATTCCTGCACCTTGTCCAGCCAATCGCTTCTTGCCGTCTTAACGAATTTGAAAGGCAATTTGTATTTTAAATAAATGGTCGCCGAATGGCCCGGATCGAGCTGGGACCAGTTGGCAAAAACCGTTTTGCCGAACTCTTCATACACTTTGGTTTTGCTGCCGATATGCTCCCGGGAGGCGATTTCGGCCTTCAGAATATCGGGGTCCTCTTTCCATCCTTCTTCCGGTTCCTTGAACAGGGCGGGATCGACCGGCTCGAATCCGGCGGCTTCCAGAAGTTCGCTGCCCTGCGGAACGTAAATTCTCATCCAATCGACGTTGCGCACTCCGGTGAATTCATCTCCCTTGGCGGCGTTATGCGAACGGATTATCCTAAGGCTGTCGATAATGCTGCCGTCGCTTTGGACTTCGACCTGATGGTAGATATCTTCCTTGATCGCGCGGTCGCTCTTTCCTCCGCCGATGTTGGTGTCGGTGACCATCAAATAATCGCGGAATGTATCGCGGATCGAGTGGTCCCATCCCGAATCCCGGATCTCCTGCTGCAATGCCGGATCGCTGAAATAGAACATGGCGTTTTTTTCGTCCAGGCTCTGGCCCAGCGCGTCCGGGTTCACCGG
>CAZAFZ010000064.1:2323-6070 GCA_964484745.1 uncultured Gammaproteobacteria bacterium
AGAATGACACAATTTAATACTTTTAAATTAATTCAACGAAATTATCCTTATTTACGCGGCCGGGCAGTTCTTTGATGAGCTTATCCATCAGGTCGCCGATAATCTGTTTCGGCGTGCTGGTCACGTCCTGTTTTTGTTCCGCCAGGCGCTGAACGGTAATCCAGAAATTATCATTATCCAATGTTATTCCGTAATCGGGCAATTCCACCGGTCCGATTATGCCAAGCAGCCGCTCGATAACGGCAGGAGTCAGGGCTATCACGCCGTCGACCGAAGGTCCGTCGCTCTTTTCCAGAAAAGCTTTGAGTTTTTCGGCCGTAAACGGCCAATCCGGCCACCAGTTCGCATCCCAAAAGAACCAGCGCGGTTTCAATAGGCGCAGGGGTTCGGGCGAAATGATGGTTTCCCGCATGCCGGCTTCGGTGTCGTAGCTTCCTCCGCCTGGAGCTTCGATCGATTTGACTTCGCCTTTGGCCAAATCCACGATCGCATAGCTGCCGATAAAGCCTCCGCTGCCGCGCATTTCGGCGTTATTCTGGAAAATAAAAAGATATCTTTTCGGCTTTTCCGCTCCGATCGCTTCGGCTATAAATTCGGTCGCTTCATGCAAATCCTTTATCATGGCGATATATTCATCGAGATTATCGTTTAATAAAATGAAATTCTGGCGGTATTCTCCGGGAACTGCCGCCGCAGGAATCGAACGGACATTCTGGCGTAGCTCCTCCAACAAGGGGATAATCCGGCCCTGTAAATTTTCTATATCCAAAATTTTTTCACCCAGCGTAAATTTGCCCGTATCCTCTCCCGCTTGCAAGCGCGATGACGTACCGGCAAAGACATCATCCAGGGTCCGGCTGGCTAAATTGCCGATAGTCGAAGCGATTTCAGCTGAACGCAGAATTTCCCGGCTGTGCGCCGCCAGCTGCAAATTCGGGTCAGGCAACAGTCCCGCTATCATAAACAAGAAAGCATTAATATCGGCAATTTTTTCCTGGGCTGAAAGAAAATCTTTGCCGGCTTGGGTAAAATACTGCTCGGAACCGGAAAAGTTCAGGTCCGAAAGCTCTTTAGACGCGGTTATCAAGTTGGAAATACCTGATTCGCTGGCTCCGAGTACTCTGCCTTTCAGGCTCCCGGCATCGAAATTCTTGAAAAAAGTAATGGCTTTGAAGGGAAGCAGCAAAATAGCCGCTAAAATCAGAAAAACCATGGCTTTTTTGAACGATTCAAAGTCAGGCCGGGGGATAAGCAAGCCGAATTCAAAGCTTTTAATGCTTGCGAAGAGTTTTTTATAATCTGCTTTATGTTTCCTTCCGGCCTTTTTCTCCCGGCGGCTTAGCTGCAAGACCGGCGCGGCGCGCATGCGCCTGCCGGCCGTTTCGCCTAAGCGTGCGGAAGAACCAGCTTTGCTGCCGGCCAGGTTTATCCTGGGCACATTTATTATGCCGCGGCCGGCGCGGCTGAATTCCGCCGGCCGGCTTGAATTTTTCATTCGGAAAACAGCTGACCCTGATGCCCTTATAAAAAAATGCAATACTTTAACCAAAACGGATCCGATGCAATAGCAGATGCCGAAGAGCGCGCGGTACAAGATCACCGCTATCGAGACCAGAGCCAAGTCCTGGATCTCCGGCATTTTAAAACCAGACTTGAATTTCGCCTGTTCGCCGGGCATCAATGCTGCACCAGGATCATCGTGGCTTGCGCTTCTATCAATGCTTGTCTTCGCATGATTTAATGCTTTTTCCTTGATGCTTGCTTCTTTATCGTCTGCAAATTTATGTCCGATAATTTTGGAATATAAAAAGTTCCCTGGTTTTTCCACAGGCTGTCTGCTCAAATCAACAATATGTTGAGAAGCCGTGAATTGCTCCTCTTCCTGGTCAAACTGTTTTTTCATGTTAATTGACTGCACGAAAATCCAGAAAATTAGGTTAAATTCGATTAAATAATTATCCGGCGAATTATATCCAAAACCAAAATCAGCATGACAAATGCCGGCAAAAAAATATTGCTAACTGAATTGTATTATAACATTTTTTGAAGAAAGAAGACAAATTAAGATATGCCGAAAATATATTTCCTGTCTCCGGGCATGCGCAGCAGCAGATAAATGTATTTACGGCTGATGATGAAAAAGAAAACTGCCCGCAGCAGCTGGTCAAGCTCATTGTACCGGTCATAAGGCAGGAAGTCGGGGCTTACCATTTGGACCAGCGCGTTGAAAAATAAATAGCCGGCCAGCATGAAAATCACGGACCAGACTATTATCCAGCGCCGGTTGCCGAGATGCAGCTTGTTCAAAACGATGATGGAAAATAAAACGCCGAGCCAAATCCCCAAGTAATACATGAGTATCATGATAGCATAAAGAGTCATATTGGATCTGGTATTGAAGTATTCGATATTGGGCGCATTCAACGGATAGCCCAGCTTTTCCATCAATCCGGCAACAAGATTCAGATAGAAATACTTGATGAAATAAACCGAGAACAATGAAAAAAGCCCGGGAATGGACAAGCCGCCGATCAGATAATGGATCAATCCGGCTTTCCAGTCAGCCATCGGCGGGGCTTCGTCGCCGACCGTACGGCTGCCGAACTTGACTGCGCGGTACATCTTATTCAGAAAATAATCCGGCAACGCGATGAAGACGACCGCAATAAGAATTATGATCGAAAAAGCAAGGGGAAAATTGATCGACACGGGATTATCCGCGGTCATGGGCGCGAGCAAGGCAATGAACATTGAATTTAAGCTTATTAATAGAAAAGAATGGTAGGCAAATCGGATATTCTAATTCTGATGCAAGAGTCATCCTGGAGCGTCCCGAGGAGGCGATAGGGTCCCATAAATTCCTAATTTCAATATCTAATTTCTGATTAATTTAAGAATGGTGCATGATTAATGCAAGCACAGCTCGGAAAAAAGATAAAATAGATATTAGCCATCGGGCGTTCATTAAAATTAGGAGCCAGGCATTAGTAATTTCCCTGACGCTTCATTCTGGCATCAAAAGGTAATCGGAGGTTTTTCTCAATTTTCAACTTTATATAAGCTCTGTGTGCCGATGGTTTAATTATATCATCAAATCCCCCGATATTAAAACTTTAGCGCGCCTGCAGGCGGTAAAGCGTAAAGTCCTGGTTTACCTGCTCTATTTTATTTATTTTTAGCCCAAAATCTTTAAACTTCCTTTCATTCAAATATTTTAACGAATCGTCAGGCAGATTAAAATTATAGTAATAAACCGGCAGATAGCCGGTTAGCCTCCTGTACTCCCTGACCATGTTGGGGTCGTCAAACTCACCCACGATAACTTTGCGCTCCGGGAAAAAAATCTTGTCGTGATAGCGCGTTATGATCGCGGCATTGTCTTCGGTCAGCTCCATCACCCGCTCATACTCTTGCCTGGCAGCCAAATTCTTTTCCGCGGTTATAAAAAGGCCTTCATCGGATCCGTAGGCGATAAACCGCAGTGAAAGAAACGTTGAACCGGCCAATGCCGTTACGACGATCAGCACGGAGATAATTTTCATCAATTTGTTCTTTTTCGAATACTCGTAAAGCCTATCGAGAATAACGGCGGCAAAGGGAAAACTGCCCAGATAAACCGGCAGCCAATACCTGGTATACGAATTGCCGATCGTCTTCTGGAGCTTATCCGGGTTGTCGTAAAACTCCCAGCTGCCGTAATAGATGACCAGAATCGCGGAAAACAGCGAGTAAGCGGCGAGGTAAACC
>CAZAFZ010000065.1:0-6007 GCA_964484745.1 uncultured Gammaproteobacteria bacterium
GTATAGGCCCCTTGTTCGAGCATTTTCTTTTTAACCAATTCGAATATTTCTTGCGTTAGTTCATCCATAGATAGAATTTAGAAATAAGAATATTATTTAATGCTTATATATTATCAGTAATAAAAAATTTGTAAATGTTATTCTAAGCGTGCATTACAGTCAGTTTTAATTTTTCGCCAAGCTGTGAATTTTTTGTTTTTCGCCTTGAAATATCCGGCCGCGGCGATCATTGCGGCATTATCGGTGCAGAGTTTGGGGTCCGGAATTCGTAAACGTGATTTCGGAAGTATCGAGGAAATAGCACCCTCCATTTGAAACCTTAACTTTTTGTTCGCCGATACTCCTCCAGCGAGCATAACGGACTTGGCCTGGTATTGCTTAGTGGCTCTTATGGTTTTTGCCACCAGGACATCGATCACTGCCTGCTGGAATTCATCTGCATATTCCGGAACGCGGCTTTTCCAGTTTTTATCAGAGCGCAGTTTATAGAGCAGAGCGGTTTTCAGCCCGGAAAACGAGAAATCAAAGTTGCTGGACTTAATCATCGGACGAGGAAAATTTAATTTTTGATCATTCCCGCCAGCCGGCCTATTGATTTTTGAATTATTATAATTTTCAGCTTGCTTGGAAATTTCAGGACCTCCCGGATAGCCAACGCCAAGCAGCCTGGCGGCTTTATCAAACGCTTCACCGGCCGCGTCGTCAACGGTTTCGCCGACAGTTTTATATTTGCCATGCCCTGTCATCAGCACCAGCGAAGTATGACCCCCGGATACGATTAAAACAATCGCCGGAAAATCATGGGAATCGGGGATTTTGCGGATGTAATTCGCATAGATATGCCCCTCCAGATGATTGACAGCTACCAGCGGAACATTCCAAGCATAACTCAATGTTTTCGCCGTTTCCACCCCGATCATTAACGACGTAATCAGCCCCGGCCCATTAGCTACGGCAATCGCGTCGATCCCGGTTTTCCGGCTGCTTAATGTTTTATTGATAACGGGAATAATTTTTAAGACATGTTCACGCGCGGCAACTTCCGGTATGACCCCGCCGTATTTTTTATGGATATTGATTTGCGACGCAACAACGCTGGATATTACGCGTATTTTTTCTCCATGCCCTTCAATGATTGCTGCAGCGGTTTCATCGCAGCTGGATTCGATTCCGAGGATGCGCATATATTATTGGAAATAAGCCATTAAGCGCTAAATATTGGTTAATGGTCAACGGTTAATTTTTTATACAGCCGTATGTATTCTTTCGCCGATTTATTCCAGGAGAAATCCTTGTTCATCCCGCTGATCTGCAATTCCTTCCATTTCTTCGGACTATCATAATATAATTGCACGGCTTTTTCCAGGGTCTTTATTAGCTCATTTGCGCGGTAGGGCTTAAAGCTGAAACCGACCTTGCTGTTAACGGTATCCTTTAGCCCGCCGGTCGCCCTTGCCAGCGGGATGGTTCCATAGCGCATGGCAATCATCTGCCCAAGCCCGCAAGGCTCGAAGCGGGAGGGCATCAGAAAGATATCCGCACCGGCATAAATCTCTTGGGCCAGCTTAATGTCAAATCCAAGAATTGTTCTTACGTTGCCGTGATATTTTTTGGCCAATGCCAATAATTGTCTTTCGTATTTTTTATCTCCGGAACCCAGAAAAACAAATTGGCAGCCTTTATTTTTTTTGGCAAAAAAGCCGGTAGCTTCAGCGGCCAGTTCAATGCCTTTTTGCCAAACCAAACGCGAAACAAGCCCAACCAGAGCAATGTTTCTATCTGCCGGCAATCCGAGTTTTTTCTGTAAAAAGATTTTGTTATCGGATTTTTCCGCCAAGTTTTTCGGCGTGTAATTCCGGTAAATATATTTGTCTTTTTGCGGATCGAAAAAATCGGTATCAATGCCGTTCAGGATGCCGTAAAGGTCTTTTTTCCTTTTCGCAAGTATATTGTCCAAACCCGCACCTTGAATGTGGGTGAGAATCTCTTTGGCGTATGTCGGACTGACCGTATTAACCACGTCAGATCCTAAAATTCCCTGAGCCATAAAATTCACGGCGCCATCCTTTAAATCGCGCTTAATTATCGGCAAATCAGGGTCAAGCTTGGCATAACCGATGATTTTCGGCTTAGCGATGCCTTGGTTGGCTAAATTATGGATGGTATAAACGGTTTTTACCTTTTTAAAATATTCATCGTTTTTATAGGCGGTTTTTATGAGGTCCGAAATAATCGCTGTATGCCAGTCATTAACATGGATGATCTCGTATTTTAACCTGAGTTTTTTGGTTGCTTCAAGAACTGCTTTTGAAAAAAAAGTGAACCGCATAATATCGTCATAACATCTCGTGTAATGATCGCCCTTCGCTATGCGTCCGCCAAGGTAAATATTTTTTCCATCGAAAAATTTCGATTTGACAAGATAGACTTTTATTCTTGAAGAGGGAAGAGCCGCTGCATAAATATCGGCTTTTTCGCAGCGGTTCTCAAGAGGAATTCTTAAGCCGGATACCACCTTTTTCGTTCCATATTTTTTTCTGTCGATAATCCCATAAAAGGGCAGCATTAGCGTCACTTTAACGCCTAATTTTTCCAATGCCTTGGGCAATGCTCCGCCTACATCACCGAGCCCGCCGACTTTGGCAAGCGGAGCGACCTCGGCCGATAAAAATAAAACCCTTGTCGGGCCTATAGGTTTTATTGCTCGCATATATATAGCTGCATTATTTTTCGTTGATCCATTTTAATATTTTATCGGTCAATTTGTTATCGGGCAATTTTTCGGTTTTAACAATTAGATACGGCAATCGGGACTTTTTTATTTCTCTCAAGTATTCTTTTTGCTGCTGCAAATACCAGGCAGAGTTCCTTAATATTCTTTCATAGTGAGGATAAAGATTCAGCCTGTCCTTGATTCTTCCCGCCAGCAGCTTTTCATCTTCAGGAAAGCTTACTAATATAATTTTAAAGCCCAATTTTTTAAGTTTTTCCTCAATATCCGCATATTCCACCTCAACTCCGCGATGCATGCGGCTGTAAACCAGGTCTGCAAGGTGGAATTTTTCAACCAGCAGATTTTTATTTCTCAGCGTATTAAGAATCTCCAGATAATGCTTGATGATTTTTTTCCCGCTTTTTGAGCCGTATACTCCGACATCGCAGTTAAACCAGTGGCAGCCATCCAGCTGTACGCGGTTTTTATTGTATTTCGCTTCAAGGTGGTCATAGACCTGGGACATCAGCCAGCTTTTTCCCGACAATTCGGCTCCTTCGAAGATAAGGTGATGAGGCATAATTGTATAATAAAAGGATTTTAACGTTGCTGGTTATTTCCCGATTATTTTCTCTACCCCCCTCAAATATTTGGAATCAATTTTAAAATATTGCCAGCAATGCTGGATCGGATAGCCGTTGCCTTCGAAGCGGTGGAAATCGGAGCCGCCGGTTTCGAAAAAATCATATTTGCGGGCCAGATACTGCACGTACATGACGGTGGAAACATTATGGTGCGGCGACAGGACCTCAATGCCTTCGATTCCCAGCCGCCGCAGCCTCTGGATGAATTGCGGAACGACTTGCGAGTGTTTGCCCGGATGGTTAAAAACCAGCTGGCCGCCGATTTTTTTCTGCAATTTGGCGATTCTCCGCACGTCTATGTAGCTTTCCGCAAGGCGTTGGCCCTTGCCGTTGAAGAATTTTTTGATTATTTCTTCTTCCCGGGGGCGTATGCTTTTCAGCCGCCGGGAGAATTTTTGCTTATTGAGCACTTCTTTCTGCAATTCGTGGATCAGCTTGTTGACGGGAATATAGTAGTTCATCTGATCCATAATTTTTTCGCTGTCGACCTTGAATCCCTTAGCTTTGAACACCTCAAGCATTTTTCTGACTTTCGATTTGCGGTGAACCTGGGTTTCGCGCAGGATACCATGCAGGTCCGGGTGGTCTTCGAAGTTGAACCAAAGCAGGTTGAAGCGCTTATGATTCAGGGTCGCATACAGTTCGAGCGCCGGGATGGATTTGATGCCGTGCTTGCGGCAAGATCTCTCGAATTCAGAAAGGCCCCGCAGGGTATTATGGTCTGTCAGAGCCGCAACTTTAACTCCGGCCTTGGCGATAAAGCCGGCAAGCTGGGTCGGGGTCAAATAGCCGTCGGAGTATGTGGAATGCAGCTGCAGGTCAATTAGCATAATTTTTGAAATCGATTGATTTTAGAGGTTTATGTTCCATTGCTCCGCGTTCTTTAATATCCACGGCAGCCATAAGGTTCGCGTTAGTCGAGCTTAAATTCAAGATTGAAATGCCGGCAAACCGGCTTGAGCAGCTCTTCGGCCCTTTGGGTATCGGAATGATACTTGGTCAGGAAAAAAGTCGCGGTCCGGAAAGCGGTCCAGTAATAATAAGTTTCAATCCGCGCCTTCAGCTTGTCGGTCATCACCAAGCCGGAACATTTGATATAATTATCCAAAAAAATTTTTTTGATCCGCTGCGTGAAATTTTCGCCGGGTATATTTTTCGAACACATATAATCCAGCTGCTGCATGAATGAGCCTAAGTCCCGGGCGAAGTCCGAAAGGCAAAAATCGGTAAAGTCGATCATGGCGATTTTTTTCCTGCCTACAATTATGACGTTTTCGGGATGGGCATCTCCGTGCACCAGCCATCTTTTGCCGGTAGAGGACAAAAAATTCTTTTCCTTTTCGTCCAGAGCGTTATAAACCGCATTGACCACGCCGAGAAATCCAGAGTGCCTATGCCCGATCTCTTCGGTAATTTTTTTCCGCCCCGGGATCGCTGTTTCTATCCGGTTGCTTTTCTGGTTGAAATTTTTCATGTTCCGGGTCGGTAAAGCGTGCAATTTTGCCAGCCAGGCGGCGGTTTCCATAACAACCTTTTCTACGGTCGCCAAATCGTGCAGTTTGATGAAATGCAGCAGATGGCTGCCCCTGACACCGCGGTAAAAAACCGCCTTATAATAATTGGAATATATTAAAGGGTGGGGGATCGTAAGATAGCCGTGCGAGAATCCGTTATCCCAAAGGTATCTTAATACATCGTAGACATTTTTTCTTTGTTCATTGGAATGGGCAGTGCAGAAAATCGGCAAAATCTTGCTTCCGTTCCCTTTCGTTTTGAAGATTGCGTCATATTCGATAACCACATGATAAGTGGTTCTCCAGACGAATTTTTTTATCGGACGGATTTCTACTTTTTTGACTGCATCGAAATCCGGATATATCGGCAAAATCCTTTCGGTAAAGAATTTTTTGGTGAAAACGGGATCAAACAGCCTTAATATCTTATTGTCGTTGTTTTCCGCGTGGTGATGGTTCGCATGCGCCATATTTGTTCATGAATATCAGGCGTAGGCTTTCCGCCAATGATTTTCCCAGGTCATTTTTTTAACGCCGAAATATAAATTCTCGCCCTTTAGTTTTTCGTCCAGCCCCGAAGATTTTTCAAGGCTTCTTATCGCCCGGATCAGCTCATTGGCTCCTTTTTCAATTTCATCGGGATTCCAGGCTACCGGGCCGAATACGTGTTTGAAATCTTTTTTGGATGACCACCAGAAAGTGCAGCTGGCCAAGCCGCGGACCAAATGCCATCTGGACCAGCTGGAGTTCTCATCGCTTTGATATTTATGGTAAAGTTCCTGCGCTAAATCAGCCAACTTCCATAATTTGATGTGGATGCGGTTGTTCTTATTATACCATAAATAATAGTGAATTTTATCGGCCAGCTCTTTTTCGGTCGATTCCCAGGACCCCGCTTTTACTTTGATTTTTTTGGTTTTCTGGCCCTTGATAGAGCTCAGGAAACCGGAAATCGTATCGGTCTGGATATTTTCACTGCCCAGTATTTTGTGAAGCTGGCCGAACAAATCCTGGTGATGCAAACCGTATAGTTCGGCATCGGTTGCAGTTATTATAACCTGCAATGAGCTGGCTGTATCGTTTTTGTTGATAACATCGGGAACGTAGCCCAGCGAATAAGCCCTGTTCCTGAAGAC
>CAZAFZ010000066.1:0-5953 GCA_964484745.1 uncultured Gammaproteobacteria bacterium
GTCATTGCGATCCGCCGGCTGGCGGAGAAGCAATCCATCAATCAGATCGCCACGCTCCGTTTCACTCCGCTCGCGATGACAACCCCATGTTTATGCACTCCCCCTTGTCATTGCGATCCGCCGGCTGGCGGAGAAGCAATCTAATTCCACCATATGCAAGTTAAAAGATATTATATTTATATCATTACAAATATAAATAACACAGTACTTTATACGGGAGTAACAAATAATTTAATTCGTAGAATCCAGGAACACAAAGAAGGTTTAATTAAAGGATTTACGAGCAAATATAAGGTAAATAAATTGGTATATTATGAGGAATTTGGCGATATTAGTTCAGCGCTATTCAGGGAAAAGCAGATTAAAGCTGGTTCAAGGATAAAAAAGATAAATTTAATTAGATCAATTAATCCTGAATGGAACGATTTATTTAATGAAATGTTTTGAGGTCGCCACGCCCCGCTTCATTGAGTTTATCTCTTTGTAAATTGGGGCTCGCGATGACACTTTTCCACTTGTCATTGCGATCCGCCGGCTGGCGGAGAAGCAATCCATCAATCAGATCGCCACGCCCCGTTTCACTCCGTTCGCGATGACAAAAAAAATGAAGAATGAAAATAACGAAAAAGTAGCCATCATCATCGGCGCCGGGCCTGCCGGCCTGACCGCCGCCTATGAGCTTTTGGACAAGACTGACATCAAGCCTGTGATATTTGAAATGAGCGAAACGGTCGGTGGTTTGGCCAAGTCGGTTGATTATAAGGGCAATAAAATCGATATTGGCCCGCATCGATATTTTTCCAAATCCGAAAAGGTTGTGGATTGGTGGGAAAACATTTTACCCGTCCAAGGCCATCCCTCGTGCGATGACTTGGTCCTGGGAAGAGATCTTCCGCTTAAGCAAGAAACCGAAATTAAGCCTATAAAGGAAAAAAATAAGCTAAAGATCGAAGCGCCGGATCCCGAACGGACCGATAAAGCCATGCTTTTCCGTGGCCGGCTTACCAGAATTTTTTTTCTGCGCAAATTTTTCGATTATCCGGTATCATTGAGTTTCGAGACGTTGCGCAATCTGGGTCCGGCAAGAATATATAAAATACTGGCAAGTTATATTAAGATCAGGCTAAGGCCGATCAGGGAAGAAAAATCGCTGGAAGATTTTTTCATCAACAGGTTCGGCTCCGAGCTTTATAATACTTTTTTTAAGGATTATACCGAAAAGCTGTGGGGCATTCCGGCTAACGAGATTAGCGCAAGCTGGGGAGCGCAAAGGGTTAAGGGGGTTTCGATTTCCAAGGCGGTCAAGCATTGGCTCGACAGGGCTGTTTCGAACAAAAAAGATGCAAATGATAAAAATACCGAAACGAGCCTGATCGGCTGTTTCAAGTTTCCGAAGCGCGGATCCGGCCAAATGTGGTCCGAAGCGGCCGGTATTATCGCGCGCGAAGGGGGAGAACTGCATTTAAGGCATAGGGTGATCGGATTGGATTATGAGAACGGCTTTATCCGGGGCATTACCGTTCTTGACGAAGCTAGCGGGAGCACGAAAAAAATTCAGGGTGATTATTTTTTTTCGACCATGCCCATCAGCGAACTGACTGTAGCCTTGGGCGGGAGCGTGCCTGAAAGCATAAGGGAGATCGGCGCCGGACTGCTATATAGGGATATTATTGTTGTCGGATTGCAATTTACGAAATTGGAATTGCAAAATACTACCGGCATTAAAACCTTGAACGGTCTTGTTCCGGACAATTGGCTCTATATCCAGGAGAAAGAAGTAAAAATGGGTCGCATGAGCATTAAAAACAATCTCAGCCCCTATGTTGTCAATGATCCCAATACCGTTCTGATCAGCGTTGAATATTTCTGCAGCACAGCCGATGAGATGTGGGGAAGGTCGGATGCGGAATTGATCGAATACGCGCTTGCTGAGCTCGAGATGATCGGCATCGCCAAACAGGAAAATTTTCTCGACGGTACGGTGATCAGGGAGAAAAAAGCATATCCGGTCTACCACGGAACTTATGGCAGATTCGACGAAGCCAGGGGCTATTTGGATAATATCAATAATCTGTTTCTGATCGGCAGGAACGGCATGCACAGATACAACAACATGGACCACTCCATGCTGACCGCCATGCAGGCCGTGGAGAATATCATTAATGGGGTAACCGACAAATCTAACATTTGGAGCATCAACACCGAAGAAGAATATCATGAGGAACATTCGCTAAACGTGTAACTTGTAACGCGTAACGCAAATTAGTTAATTTTTTAGTTTTGTCCCGCTCTTTCGTTTTCCTTAGTTAGCGGGATCCCGCATATCTCCGCCATCGGCGGATTGCAGGATAATTTTTAAATAATTTTTTAATGTTTCAATGTTTAAGTTTATTATAAGGAAATAAGAAATTAATTTTGCGTTTCGCGTTACACGTTTCGCGTTACACGAAAACATTGTATGTCCAAGGAATCAATAAAACCTGCAAAGTCCCCCAAGTCCCCGTACAGCAAATATTTTAAATTGATAATTGTGCTCGCTGTTCTGGTACGCTTTTGGAATTTTACGACTCCGGACCTCGGCGATGACGGAGCAACCTATTCGTTCCGGGCGCTCGGCTGGACTGATTATATGGGCGGCAGCCAGACATCGCCGATAATCTGGTACGACCAAATCCCTTGGTGGGGCAATATTTCATTCCACGATGCGCCGCCGGTGGTGTTCGCTATCCAAAATATTTTTTTCAAATTCTTCGGCTATACCATATTCGGAGCCAGGCTGCCTTTTGTTTTGGCCGGGATCGGGATGGTCATCTTATTGTATTATATTCTTAAACGGGCCGGTGATGAGCGGGCCGGAATATATGCTTCGCTTTCCATGGCTGTCAGCGCCCTGGCAGTCTGGGTCGGGTTGTTTAATTTTCTGGAAGGCATCAGCGTATTTTTCGTCGCCCTCTATTTATATTATTTCATCAGGTATATCAGGGAAAATGAATCCAAGCAATTAATATATGCGGCAATCGCCGCCGGACTGGCTTTCATGACCAAATACGTGACGCTGTTTATTTTGCCGGGAACATTATTCTACTTGCTGGTTTTCAAGAGGGACGTGTTTAAGCGCAAAGAACTGCATTATGCGATTTTAGCCCTGGTTATAACATTGCTTCCGATCATCATCTATAACGGCATTACCTTAAAAGAGCGCGGGCATTTTGACGCCAGCCTTTCCGCTATGGTTGGGATGAAGCCGGATGATTTCGGCAGCATCAAAAACAGGACGCTGAATGCGAATTTTGTGACGAATATATTCTCTTATCCCAAAAATATATATCATGCAACATCAATCCCGTTCTATATTTTGATTTGCATTTCAGTATTATTTATATTTTATCGCGTTCTGCGCAAGAAAGGCGACAATAACGATAAATTGCTTTTCATCCTTTTGATTACCTATTTCATCCAATTGCTTTTTTCCGGAGGCGATCCCAAACAACTTTCCGTTTCTATTCCTGTTTTGGCGATATGCGCCGGCTTGCTGATCAGCAGAACAATTCAATGGCTTAACGATAAGGAAAAGCGCGGAATGGCCAAGGCCTTTATTGCCTTAACGCTTTTGGTTTTTGCGGGTGAATTATTTTTCAATATCAACACTAACGTACTTCCGAACTCGATCGGGCCGGAGGGATATTTTTACATGGTAAGCCGGCGCAAAAATTACGGCTGGAACCAGCTGCATGATTATATCAGGAGGGAAATAACCGGAGAATTGCCGAAAATTACCCGTCCTAAGGGATTGAAAGACATTGCCCTTACCCCGGAAATCATTAAAAACAAAAATGTCATTATCTATGATGAAACCATGAATTGGGGAAATTATGTCTGGTACATCCAGCCTTATATTTTTTACTATAAATACCCTGCCATTTCCCTGGCCAGCCTGATCGAGGAGAACGGGAATCTGATGGTTGATAAACTCAAGCAATTCGGTCCCAAGGGTTTTTATTATATTCTGGCAGTCGGCGATACGGTTGATGGAATAAAAATGCAGAATGAGCAAATGAGGAAAGCCATGGTTGAATTTGCCGATATGCTTGAAAAGCAGGGAATCCAGCCGGTTGAGATCAAAGACATCTACGGCAATACGGCTTTTAAGATTTATAAATTCAATTAATTATGGAATGTCCGGCCTGCCACAGTAAAAACGTTAAGCATTTTACCAAAAAGAACGATTACGATCTTTATCGATGCCAAAGATGCGGATCAATTTTTATGCATCCAATTCCGGAAAATATCGATGAAGTTTATTCGGCGGATTATTTTTCAGGGGCATCCCGTGGATTTGGCTATGTTGATTATGACAAGGATAAAGAAGCCATGGCAGGAGTATTCGTTAAATATCTGAAGATTATTGAGAAGTATGCACCGAAAAAAGGGGAACTGCTTGATGTCGGCACTGCTACGGGCTATTTCATGGAAATAGCAAAGCAGAGGGGCTGGAAAGCAGACGGAATTGAGATTTCGGAATATGCAGCAGGAATTGGCAGGCGCAAGGGGCTGGACATCAAAATCGGCAGCATTAGCACCGCAGGAACGGAGCCGGATAAATACGATGTCATTACCATGTGGGATGTACTGGAGCATTTTTCTGGCCCAGCCAAGGAAATTGTTGCGGCCCGCCGGCTGTTGAAACCGGGAGGAATATTGATCGCCAATACACCGGATAGTGCAAGTTTGTATGCAAGAATCATGGGCACTAAATGGTATTCCTTGCTTCCTCCGGAACATATAGTATTATTCAATAAAAAAAGCCTGGAAATATTTTTGGCTGAACATGGATTTACTGTATTGGAATTCGCAAAGATCGGAAAAATTTTCTCGTTGCAATACATTCTCCAGATAATAAGCAACTGGCTGAAGCTTGAAGCATTTAATAAGTTTGCGCGTTCATTTAAAAACAGTGCTATCGGCAATCTTGCTATTCCCCTGAATTTAAGGGATAATATACTGGTCATTGCCAGAAAAAACAATTAATATTATGAAAAATCAAATTCTTTTACCGACCTACAATGAGAAAGAAAATATCGAAAAAATAATCCAGGAGATATTCAAGCACCAGCCGGATATTTCCGTGTTGGTGGTTGACGACAATTCACCGGACGGAACTGCCGAGGCCGTAAAAAAGCTGCAGGCAATTTTTCCCAATCTCGGATTGCTTTCAAGGGAGAAAAAAGAAGGGTTGGGCCGGGCATATATCCATGCCTTTCGGGAAGTGCTGGAAAATCCGGACGTGCAAAATATAATAATGATGGATGCAGACCTGTCCCATGATCCTAAATATCTAAATGAAATGATCAGCAGTCTGGAAAATGGTTATCAAGCCGCTGTCGGATCAAGATATGTAAAAGGCGGAGGGACCGAAGGCTGGGAATTGTGGCGCAGAATTTTAAGCCGCTTCGGTAATTTATATTCAAAAACAATCACCAGAATGCCGGTTAATGACTGCACCAGCGGATTTATAGCTATTAATTCCGAATACCTTAAAAAAATTGACTTGGAATCAATCGGCTTGTCGGGCTATGCGTTTTTAATTAAATTGAAATATTTGCTTTGGCGCTCAGGGGCGAAAATCAAGGAAGTGCCGATCCTTTTTAAAAACAGGCTGGGCGGCGAATCTAAAATTTCCAGCCACATCATCAGCGAGGGCGCTTTAACTCCCTGGAAGATAATTCTTGGAAAATAAATTTTAATCAGTTGTCATTCCCGTCCCATTATTCAACGGGATAAACTCCGGTGGCCTGCCTGCCGGCGAGGCAAGGAATCCCCCCGCCTGTCATTCCCGCCCCGATGCGTATCGGGATAAACTCCGGCGGGAATCCAGACATGTCCATTGTCATTCCCGCGCCCCAAGTCATACGACAGGGCAACCAGGCGAGAATTCCCTCCCTGTCATTCCCGC
>CAZAFZ010000067.1:0-5893 GCA_964484745.1 uncultured Gammaproteobacteria bacterium
AATTCAGCGACTATGAATACGGGCTGATCGAAAACAGCTGGATTTCGCTCAAGCGCGCGTTGATCATCCTGGAACGGCTTACTAAAACCCGCGATCTCGAGGAAGCGGGGCGGCCGATTCATAAGGAAAGGGTGGACCTGAAGGAGTATATCAGGAAATCCCTGAAAGATTACAGCTATGCGGCCAAGCGCAAAAAGATCCGGATGCTTTCCAACCACGAGTCATTGCCGGACGCCTACGTTTACGGCAGCCAGTTCCTGATCAATTTGCTCGTCGATACTTTGATTGAAAATGCCCTGGATTACGGCGACGAAGGCACGGATGTCGTCATTAATTTAAGCAGCGACCGGGAAAATATCCTGTTGGCCGTTACAGACAAAGGAATCCATATTAAGCCCGGTGATACCCGAAAGATTTTCGAGAAATTCTACCGGACCGACGAGGCGATGCAGAAGGTTACCGATAAAAGCGGATTAAGCCTGTACCTGGCCAAATTGATCGTCGAAAGGCATGGCGGGCAAATCGACCTTGAATCAAAGCCGGACGGAGAAACCACGTTTAAGCTGAAGATGCCCCGGACCGGCTAAATATATGAATAATTTGATCTGGATAGAAATATCAAAAAGCGCTATCCGCCATAATATCAAAGTTCTCCGGCGCCTGGCCGGCAAAAACGTCATTTTAGCGCCCTGCGTCAAAGCCAATGCTTACGGCCACGGTTTGGCCGGGGCCGCTAAGGCCGTGTTGGATTCCGGAGCGGATTGGGTTTGCGTCAATTCGGTTGATGAAGGCGCCATTTTAAGGGCGGCTAAAATCAAAAAGCCGGTCTTGGTCATCGGCTTTACTCGGAAAAAAGATTTAACCAGGATCATTGGACTCGGCTTGCGGGCAACGGTATATAATTACGAGACGGCAGAGATCCTTTCAGGGATTGCCCGCGCAAGAAACAAAAAGGCTAAAGTTCACATCAAGGTTGATACCGGCATGAGCAGGCAGGGCGTCCCGCATAATGAAGCCGTGGAATTTATCGGAAAAGTCCGCAGACTTCCCAACATAATCATTGAAGGCCTGCTGACGCATTACGCCTGCGCCGATGATCCGGAGCATCCGGCTTGTTTCAGGCGCCAGCTTGATAATTTCAAGGCGCTCATCGAAAGGCTTAAAGCCGGACAGATTAATATTCCTTACCTGCATACCGCCAACAGCGCCGGCACATTATTATACAAAGAGGCGCATTTCAATTTTGTCCGGCCCGGCATCGCGGTTTACGGCTATTATCCGGATAAGGCAGTTGAAGTTATCTGCAAAAAGAAAAAAATCCTGCTTAAACCGTCCCTGACGCTTAAAACCAAAGTCGCACAAGTAAAAACATTGCCGCAAGGAGCGACCGTGAGCTATGGCTGCACTTTTACCGCAAAAAGGAAAACCAAGATGGCAGTTTTACCGGTCGGCTATTACGACGGCATCGACAGGAAATTTAGCAACCGCGGCGAAGTATTTGTCTGCGGCAAGCGGGCGCCGATTCTCGGCAGAGTGTGTATGAATATAACGGTTGTCGATATTACCAATGTAAATAATGTAAAACCAGAAGAGGAAGCTGTGATTATCGGCAGGCAGGGCAAAGAGCGAATTACGGCCGAAGAGGTGGCGGACAATATCGGGACAATCAATTATGAAGTTACGACAAGATTGAGGGAAAGCATAGCAAGAATCATGGTCAAGTAGCAGCCGGCCAGCAAGGGGTAAAAGCCAAATTGAAAAACCGCACATATCGTGATGTACGGTTTTATATACAGATATTTTCAGTAAGGAGTAAGGAGCTTAACGGCCGCAGTGCCCCGGTTTGTAGCTTGGAGCAAAGGAGTTTCTCAAATTTACGCTGTTGAATAGATTATTAAAATCGGTACTTGTCAGGATCGGGTTCGCGCTCGCGCTCGGGTTCGCGTTCTGCAAGTTGTTTTGATTGAATTCGTTTCTGGTCGGCCCCATCGCCAACCCCATGCCAATCATCCCTCCGGCCTGTAACAAGCCAGCCAATCCGCCGCGGAAAAATTCCTTGCCAGCCGAGGCCAAGGCATGGGACTGGAAGCTCTGGATTTGCAGGCTTGCCGGCTTATCTTTTGTGGCCGGGGTCCACACCTTGAGATAGGCCACAGTTGCATCGTTTTTGAACGGTCCGCCGCTGTCATGAGCGACATACACCTGGACGAGGGTACCATCCGGACCGTAAGTCCAGTCGAGACATACGGGCGGTCCGGCGAATGCCAGGGTTGGCACCAACAGCGCTAAACATAACACCACAATCGCCAGCTTTTTCATGCAGTTCTCCTTTGTTTGTTGGATTTGTTCAACTTAATGAATCAATGACTTTACGTTTCTCCCCCTCCTTTTTAAGTACAGTAAATTACATTGATTAAACATGTTATTAAAATTAGAAAAAAAAGTCAAGTACTTTTTGAGTTATATATATTAAAAAATATTATTGACAATTAGTCAATATTTTATTATTTGTTAACATAATTTGTGTTTTAATTATTCTGTGTATATAGAATAATGACTGATTTTTCAAACTTTCATCTTTTATGCAAGGACGTCCACCATACCCGTTCCGCTCATGCTGTCCGAAAGAACACAAAACGCCATGCAATCCCCCCCCGGTATCGGATCCGGATTTGTTAGCTTAATTGAAAGTTTGCCAAGAATAATATTATATTATTTGAACGATAGCCGATATTATGATAAGTTATTTTTGGCGCTAAATATTATTTATGAGGCAGATATTGGATTTGCATATCCATTCCAGATTTTCACGGGCGTGTTCGCGTGATCTAACATTGGAAAATATAGACAAGGCTTGCCGGATCAAAGGGATAGATGTTATCGCAACCGGCGACTTTACGCATCCGATTTGGTTCAAGGAAATGAAAGAAAGATTAGTCCCAAGTCGTAAGTCCCAAGTCGTAAGTCATAATGATGAAAATGCATTATATCAGTTAAACAGCGCATTGGATGATAAAATTAGGTTTATTTTGTCTACAGAGATTTCGTTGATTTACAAACAAGGAGACAGGGCAAGGCGCGTACATATCGTTTTGCATGCTCCTACGATTGAGGCGGCAGAAGGGTTGAATGACCATTTGGGAAAAAGCGGATATAATTTGAGATCCGACGGCCGTCCGATTCTGGGTATGAGCGCGGAAAAGCTGGCAGAAATATGCCTCTCCATCCATCCGAATTTTTTGGTTTACCCGGCCCATATCTGGACGCCTTGGTTTTCGGTGTTCGGCTCCAAGTCCGGATTCGATGCGATGGAAGAATGCTTCGGGGCTCAAACCGAAAATATTTATGCGATAGAAACAGGGCTGTCTTCCGATCCGGAAATGAATTGGCGCTTGTCGGCTCTTGATAAATATACGATCATTTCCAATTCGGACGCACATAGCCTGGCCAATCTCGGGCGCGAAGCCAATATTATGGAATTGGAATTTGTTACTTATGATGAGATATACGGCGCGATAAAAAACAAGGATCTTGATAAGCTGCGGGGCACAATTGAGTTTTATCCCGAAGAAGGCATGTACCATTATGACGGGCACAGGCAGTGCGGCGTTGTTTTTGAACCGGGCGAAACCAAAAAGCACAAGGGCATCTGCCCGGTTTGCAAAAAGCCGCTGGTTATCGGCGTGCTATACCGCGTGGAAGAACTGGCTGACAGGGAGGAAGGCTTCAGGCCGGAAAATTCCGCTCCCTTCTTGAAGCTGGTGGAGCTGGACAAGATAATCGCCGAAGCGCTGGGCATCAAGTCAAGGACGTCAAAACAGGTGCAAAGCGAATATAATAAACTGATCCGAGCAGGCGGAAATGAAATGCGGATATTGATCGATTTAAGCAGCGATGAATTAAGAACGATGACCCTTCCTGCGATTGCCGAAGGAATCAAGCGGGTCAGAGAAGGCAGATTGCGCGTTGAGCCTGGCTTTGACGGGCAATACGGAGTAGCGAAAATATTTAACGAAGACGAAAAAACAGAAAATAAGCAAGGCAAATTATTTTAAGTTAGAAGTAAGGATTATGTTATGTCCGATGATAATAAATCCAAAAAAGCATTATTTGATAATCGTGAGGCGATCTTGTTCCAGGCGCTGGAAAATATCAGGCAGAAAGCCCTGGACCTGCTTTACGGAAGCGAGAAAAGCGCCAGCGATATAATCAGAGAAGCGGCCGATGAAGAGCTGCTGCGGATCGAAACAAGGCAGGGATTCACCAGGATCGTTTAACGCCATTGCCCAAATAAAAAAAGCAAACCCTCGCGCGGCTTGGCTGTTTTATTTTTTAGCGCAGGTTAAAGAATTTTATCGCAATTATTTCGGGACGGCAAGTCGTTTTCATGGGCGGACCCCAAGTCCCTACACCGCAGGAAGTGTAGATCGAAAAATCGCCGAATGTATGCAAGCCGTAATCCAGGCCCTGGAAGATCAGGCCGGTAATGAAATTGGCGGGAAATAATTGGCCACGATGGGTGTGGCCGGAAAGCTGCAGGTCAACTCCGTATTTTATGGCGCTTTTTATCTCCTTCAGATCCGGACTGTGGTATAAGAGTATCGCCGGCAAGTCAGGATTTATTTTTTCCAGGTACGAATCGTAATTTTTCGGCTGTTCGTTAACGGGATAGCCGATTCCGGCCAATTGAACGCCGTTTAAAATTAAAATTTCATCGTCAATAAGCCGTATCTTCGTGTTTTCGAGCTCCTTTCCGACTTTTTCCATGCCGACATAGTTTTCATGATTGCCGCTGACCATGTATATCCCGTCAGGAGCCGAGATGCCGTCCAGCGGGCTTATTTGGGCCGAATTGTTATCGAGCGTGCCGTCATATAAATCGCCGGTAATGAAAACCACATCCGGCTTAACCTTATTGGCCGCCGCCGCGATATTTTTGGAAAAACGGATACCGTTGATCGCTCCAAGATGGGCATCCGTAATTTGCAGGGCCGTTTTATCCTGCCAGGCCTCCGGCAGGCCTCGCACCCCGACTCTAATTTCCTTGATAATAATTTTTTGCGTATTATAGACCCCGTAAACGGAAATAGCCAAAGCACCGGCCAGCACAAAAAGACCTAGGGCCCTGTTTGATATTCGAATATCCCAAAAATTCGCAAAGATCCAGATCAGCCAGGCAATGACCGAAAATTGCATAAGATAAAAAGATATCCCTATCCAGAGCGCCGAAAAAAGATAGTAGATTTTGAAAAAAGGCACCTGAAAATTGTAAAGCAGGACGGATGAAAGGAAAAAGCTGATGCTTAAAAAGCCGAAAATATAAAGCAAAAAAATCCTGCCGCGCGGGCCCACGTCGAACATTTTAACCAGAGTGATATAAATGAAGAAATTGCCTCCGGATAAGACGAAAAATATTCCGATTATAAAAAATAATATGAAAAACATAGTACAATTATTGTATCAAAACATCAATAAAATATAAATAATGTATTGCATAAATATTATCGCCGTTGGCAAGGCCAAGGCAGGCTATTTAAAGTCGGGAGCCGACGAATATTTGAAACGGCTTAAACCCTATGCCAAGATTGAAATGATTGAACTTGAGAGCGCAAGTTTTAATAAAAATAGCCGCAATACGGCAAAACAAAAAGAAAGCATAAAAATTTTAGCTTGCCTGAATAATCCGGTGGGCAAAAATATTTTTTTATTGGATGCGGCCGGGCCGGAATATTCTTCGGAAGAATTTGCGGATTTATTAGAGGGCATTTCGGGAAAAGCGACTTTTATTATCGGCGGAGCGCTTGGCATTACCGACGAAGCAAAGAAAAAATTCCAAAATAAGCTCGCTCTGTCGAAAATGACCCTGCCCCATGAAATGGCCAGATTGATGCTA
>CAZAFZ010000068.1:0-5891 GCA_964484745.1 uncultured Gammaproteobacteria bacterium
TGGCCGGCGATTGAACCGTTGTTAACCGTTGCGTTATAGCCTGCAGAACCCAGATTCTTCTTGATCGATAAGCCGACTTCTTTTACGGTTTTGATAACCTTGGCTAAAAGGTCTTCGGGCACGGCTTCCAGATTTTCATAATGCTCCTTCGGGATAACCAGAGTATGGCCGTAGTTTACGGGGGCTATATCCAGAAATGCCAAAGTTTCTTCATCTTCGTAGATTTTTTCGCACGCCAACTCCCCGCTGACGATTTTGCAAAAGATGCAGTCCATAAATTTTTATAAAATCCTAAATTCGAAATCCTAAATTCGAAACAAAACTATGGTTAAAATTAGTTATTAAATATTGTTTTGGATTTTGTATTTTGGCCGCTTTCCGCCAAAAGCGGATCAGCCCCTGGCTGAGAATATTTTTTAGAGTTTAGATATTGGGATTTAGAGTTTCAACAGGCCATTGCCCCAAATAAATGCTTTATCGCCCGCATATCTTTCCACATAAATAATTTTATTTAAAATAAGTTTTTTTGTCAAAAAAAGGGAGCTATTGCTCCCTAATTCACAAAATTCGGAAATCTGCCATTGTGGAATTGAATGACTATTTTATCCTGAAATATTATCGCGGACCGGAACCTTAGGTCGATCTGGCCGGCGTCATGCAGAAAGCTATAGCATTCTTCGAGCATCTGCTCGATATCTTCTGCAACGAACGGAAATGCGCAGTAAAGCGCTTCGGAAAAGAACTGCAGAATGAATTTTTTGTTGCCTGAATGTCGGTCAAGCTTGATTTCGGTTGTAATAAAAATTCCGTCCGAGGACAGGCATTCGTCGATCAAGATGTCGCTTATGTATTCCTGCAAATTTTTCCAATCTTCACATTGGAAAACTAATATGCTGTTCCCCTCCATGCCGCACCTCCTTGATGCTTTATTCGATCCGATACGGGGAATCCTCCTTTTCTTCCCATCTTATTTCGTCTATTTCTTCTTCCCTGTTCACTCCTTTATATAATTTATCCGCTAAATTTATGCACCAGGCGTTTTTGTCTCCGACGCATTTATAGCCATGCACCACGCCGGGCGGCACAGTCACCGCAACCGGATGGTCTTCGCCCACGCTTGCTTTCAAATATTTGCCGTTGGTCGGTGATTCCGGGCGCCGATCCCAAAGATGGAGTTCGAGGTTACCCGGTCCGATAAAAATGAAGTAATCGCTTTGGCTGACATGCTCGTGCGGGCCCCTGATCACTCCCGCTTGGTTTCGCTCACATAACCCATGGCCGGCAGATAATCCTGTTCGTCATGCCGGAAAAATTCGGCCAGCCAACCCCTTGGGTCTTCGTACTTTTTTAATTCTTTGATTATTACTCCCTTAATCATATTCTTTTTATTTATTTCGCAAATATTTTTTATGCCATGATAAAATTTCTAATTAATATTTATTCAATCGACTAACGACTTGGGACTTACGACTAAATGACTTGGATTTATTTCCCGATATTATTAAACAACGGCATGCCGTTTGACGGGTTAGTCGGCACGTAAATGGTTCCCTGCCTGTCCTTAAGCTGGTTGACGTAAAGATAATAAAGATAATTTGTTGTCAGGCTCTCGTTTATAATTTTTTGCGAATCCCTCTGTCCTGCTGCTTCGATCCTCTTTCTTTCGGCTTCCTTGGTTTCTTTCTGCAGGATAAAGTCATATTTCTGCTGTTCCTGGTCGGCTTGCAGCTTTTCCTGGATCGCTTGCGCCAAGTTTGCCGGCAGGCTAATATTCCTTAATAGGATATTTTCGATAATAATCCCCCTTTCGGCCAGGCTATTTTCCAATCGTTCAAAAATTTTGCCGGTCGCTTCTTCCCTTTTTTCTGAATATATATCCTTGGCGTCGTACAAGGCGATCACTTCGCGGATCGTGCTCCTGATTTCGGGGCGGATGATTTTTTCTTCATAATTCAAGCCGACATAACGGTAAACATCGGATGCCTTATTTTCATCCAAATGATACAATACCGTGATGTCCAAATCGACGTTCAATCCTTCCTTGGTTAATGCCGTGATGGCGTCATCGCCGATTTTTTTCCCCTCGGTCGGCATTTTGCTCATGGTATATTCTTCCGTTCTGATGCTCATCTTGGTAACTCTGGCCAAAGGTATGACCAAATGGAACCCGGACTTGATTTCCTGGTCGCTGACTTTGCCGAACAGCGAATAAACCCCTGTTTCACCGGCGTCAACTATGACTATGGAAGCTATCAAGAGCCAGCCTGCCAAAAATACGATTATGAAAATCAAAAACACCCTCTTCGGGTTTGAAGGCCAGTTTAAAGCCATATTTTTTTCATTATTAATAATCTTGCCGGGGATGTAATCCCCGAATTTATTTTTTAAAAAAAGGTTATACAAAATAAAGGCCGCTATTAATAAGGCGGACAACTTTAAAAAAGTGCTGTTTCCGGATGTCAAAAGAGCAAAAACAGCAATCCCGATCAGGATTTTCCAATTATTTTTTTTCATCATTTATGCGGTTGTTAACTAATAATAGCATAGCATCAACCAGCCAGACAATCAACAGCCAGCCGATATTTATATATGCCAAAACAACGCCGGGCCAGAAAAATTCAAGCAGGACAAAAATAATTATTGCCGCTGACAAAACGTAAAATAATTCTTTGGAAACAAGAAGATTTATATTTTGCACCATAATTTAAAAGCTGAAAAAACCCGCCTCGGCCAAGCGAAAGCGCTGCCGGAAAGTCTAATTTTCAAAATCCAAAATAATTTTCTATTTTTCATGGTAATTCCGCATTTTATCTTTTAATTTTTGAACCGAGGAATTGCCAGATTGACTTGCCCTGAAGGTTGATTTTTATGCTGCTTATTTCCAGGTAGTCCTGCTTGTCATCATCTGCCCTCAGTCCCGGTATGGAAATTATGAATCCGTATCGCCCTTCTTCGGAATACGCGGAGCTTAGATCGAACTCTACCGAAGAGTATTTCCACCCCGCATCACTTTGAGGATATGCATAATCCGCGATAATATAATTGATATTCGTCTCGGCAGGGTCGAAAAAGTCATCTACTTTCCCCACCCGCGGATCGAAGAATTCTTCCGTATTAAAAGCGAACATGCCGTTGCCGGCCAAGATGAAATCCGGGCTGGAAAATGCCACTTCAGCGAGAGCGGAATGGTTCTCAAAGCTGTACTGCTTATAAGTCTGGCTGATTCGCAGTTCAGAGCCGTTTACGGAAATTGTCTGGAGCGAGGCCGGATTGGTTGTGTTGAAATGGATGATCTTCGAGTCGGTATAAATCTTGCCCGCACCGCCTGGCCGGGGATTTTCCGCGGATCCGCTGAACCAAAGCTTATCGCTGAAGACAAATTTGTTCTGCTTGGTTGCCAGTTTTCTGGTCATTATATCGTCATTCGTCCTGATTTCAAGCTTATAAGCGCCTTCCGGCAGACCGGGTATCTTTATTTCCGTTTTGCCTAGATCAGAGACAGCTCCGTTATCCGTGTCGTTAATATCACCGTCTATCCTTCGGGAAAATATCGGCTCATCAAGATAATAGACCGTAATATCAATTTTTTCATGGACGGTATCCCGGTTAAGATCGGAAAATTCAAAATTAAAATCCAGATTCTCATCTTTGATATACGTATATATTTGAAAAGCCCCCCGCAGATGGTAAGGTATTGCATGGTTGCCGTTGCCGGGCCCGTAACCCGCCAATAGATACCTGGGCTTCAGGACAAAGTTATATGCCGCGATTTCTCTCGGGTCAGGCAAATTATCTAGAAAACTATTGATATCGGGATATGCCATTTCCCTCTGAAGCAGGATCGTATCGCCTTGCCTCAGGGTCTTCCATTCGCTTGATATAGAATCAAGAATCCGATTATCCAAAGGCTTAAGCTCATATCTTTTCAGAAGATTGTCTTTTAAGATTCCAAGCTCGATTACATTCGGCTGTTTTACGGTCTGGCTTTCCGGCATCCTGAACTTTACGCTGACAACGGCTTTTTCAAAGCGCCTGGACGGTTTAACGCTGAAATATACGGGATCGCCGGTAATTCGCTGGCTGCATTCCCGTTGAAAGCCTGCCCGAACCGTACATTCAACGGACTCTACCCTGTCTTCGGGTTTTAGTTCGGAAATGTAAAAATTCGGCTTGCTGAAATCATAAATATATTCGATTTTACCGTCGAGTACAATGCCCCGGATTAAAATAAATCCAAGTACGGCTATAAACAAAGCCCAAAAAATAATCCTGACCGAATATTTAATATATTGTTTCACAAATATCACTTATATTAATTACTATTTTACTTCGTTTTTTTATTATAAGCAATTTTTGAATATTAGCATAAAATATCCGGCATCTTGATTAAATTCAAAAATCATGCTAAATTGTATATGTTAATCGAAATGAAAAATTTAGTGGCAACACTATTTTTGTTTTTATCTAAAATTAGTCTTTTATGAAAAAAGAAATTCATCCCAAATACAACGAAAATGTTACCGCAACCTGTTCCTGCGGCAATACTTTTATTACCGGATCGGTTTTGCCTGAGATCAAAACCGAAATTTGCTCAGCCTGCCATCCGTTTTATACCGGCAAGCAGAAATTGGTCGATTCTGCCCGCAGGGTCGAAAAATTCAAAGAAAAACTGGCAGCTAAAAAGGAATTGACCTCTGTCCGGAAAGGCAAAAAAGTAAAGCGCGCGGCACGGGCCGAAAAAGCCGAAGCAAAGGCCAAAGCGAAAAAATAACCAGAGCTCATCTTAAAAAATAATCTTTGGCTCATTATCAGCATTTTCCGGCGGAAAATTTTGAAAATTTAGTAGAAATAGCCCTGCTATTCTTCCTTAATTTTCAAAATTAGCGCACGAAAAATCCTTGAAAACGACATAAAGCTATTTTTAAGATAAGCTCTTTCAAAAACGGTTATCGATTTTCTAATTGTTTTATAATAGAATTAGAATATGGATAACCGTTTTTTAATGCCTAAACAATTTGGTTGCTTAAAATCATAAAAGTTTAATTTTGAAAATATTATTATATTCGGCATTAAATGCAAAATGCAAAAATCAAAATAACAATAATAATTATTAAGTGGCATTATTTATTTTAAAGTTACGCGCCTCACGCTACACGCAGCACAAAAAATATGTACGACGAAATAAAAAAACGGTTTCAGGAACTGGAAGAGCGGCTTTCCCTGCCGGAGACGATTACCGATCCGGAAAAATTGAAATCCGTTTCAAAGCAGCATGCCGAAATTAAGCCGGTTTATGAATTGATCTTGGACTTGGAACAGGCCGAAGAACAGCTGGCCCAAAACCAGTCAATCGCCGATGGCGATGCCGACGAAGAGCTTAAACAACTGGCCCGCGAGGAAATCCCGGAATTGTTGGAGCGCAGGAAAAGTTTGAGCGACGCAATCAACCTGGAGCTAAATCCGGCCGATCCGAACGATAAGAAAGGCGTGATCATGGAAATCCGCGCCGGTACGGGCGGCGATGAATCGGCATTGTTCGCTGCCGAACTATTCCGGATGTACTCGAGATTCGCTGAAACCCGCGGCTGGAAGGTCAGCGTGCTCGATTCAAACCGGATCGGTATCGGCGGATTCAAGGAAATAATATTTTCCATTGAAGGCAAGGCGGTCTACGGCAATCTGAAATACGAAGCCGGGATCCACCGCGTCCAAAGGGTGCCGGAAACCGAGAAGCAAGGAAGAATCCATACTTCGGCCATTACCGTGGCTGTTTTGCCCGAAGCGGAAGAGGTTGATTTGGAAATTAAGAACGAAGATCTGCGCATCGACACCTATGCCGCATCAGGCCCCGGCGGCCAAAAAGTAAATACAACCAATTCAGCGGTAAGGAT
>CAZAFZ010000069.1:0-5876 GCA_964484745.1 uncultured Gammaproteobacteria bacterium
TCATTTCAATTTCATCCTAAATTTACAAATTAATTTTAACATTTAATTCTTATTTGTCAAATATTGGCTAAAAATTATAATTATTTAATATTAGTCTAAAAATTTTACTTAAGATGTGTTAAAACACAATTAAAAATATAATCTGTCAAATTGTTTAGCATATATTATGCCATTATTTTTGATTATAGACTAATGGTGTTGCGTGTTACGAGTTATGAGCTTGCCCTGTGCGAGCTAAACGAGTTTACGGGGATATGTGAAATTTAAGTTATCAACAATTGATATCTTTTTACCTCCTTGATTTCATGTTATAATAATGTTAACAACTCAATTTTCCCCAACACAAAACCGACTAAACCCTATGTAAGTCATGCCTGCAGATGCATTTAATAACTTATTTTAGATAGTCGGTTTTGCTTTCCCCATGCTTGTATATTCAATTGTCGCTTAATGGTGCAATAGACCTGCACCGCTAAGCTTAATCATTTTAAGCGGAGAATTTATTATTGTCAAGCGTAAAAGTGGGGAAAGCATGTTTATATTTTTGGGATTAAATGTGCAATAACATAAAATAATGTAAAAATAAATGGCTTAAATAAGCCATTTTTGCAGTTTATGGCAAAAACATTTAAAAAAAAGTTTTTTATTTTTTAAAAAAATGGATCCTGGCAACAAAACCGCCTTTTTTAATAAATGACGGAGAAGTATTTCTGTTTAATAATTCAATCACAATTTCATTGCGGTTTTCCGGGCTGATTATCGCAGGCAAGGCTTCAATGCCGTCGAATTCACCATGGACCCTGCCGATGAATTCATCCGGGAATTCCAGCATAATTCCTGTCGCAGTTTGAACCTTGTCTCCGGCATCCATATATATGTCGTCGCTGGAAAATACGATTATTTCATTGCCCAACGAATCCGATCTCACGGGCATTTTTACATCCGGCTGGGTCCGGCGCAATTTTATTCTTAATTGCGGCTCCTCGTTAAGTTCCTTCGTCAAATCGTATTGGGCAAATATTTTTTTAGTCTCGGCATATACCAATTCGCTGATTTTACTTTTCGGAAAAATTTTACCGTCTTGCGTGCATTTGATTATTACAAAGTCTTCGGACAGGGCCGCAATCTCGAGATATGCATTTTCAGCTTTTTTCAAATGGCCAAGATCGTTTTCATGGATATCGCGCTTAGCTCCTTGCAGATATCCGCGATAGCCTTTTTGATCAACCAGCTTCTGCGCGGTTTCCGCTTCCACGTGCAGAATTATGTTCACGTCGGGGCGGGGAATTTTAAAAATTTCGTATTCAAGCTGGTCGAGCCATCTGAAGAATAACTGCCGTTTTTCGGGATCGTCGATCTTTCCTCCTTGATGAGCCATGTTGGAGGCCGCATACCGGTCGCAGATTACTATGCGGCCCGCGCTTAACCATTTTTTTATTTGAAAGCTTAGGTCATAGCGGTCAATGGCGTAAAAAATAGAAGCCCGCAGGGGCCCCACTTCATCAGCTGTACCGTATTTGCCGTTTAAATATTCTTCAACGGGTCCGGCGCACTTTTTGCCGTATTGCGGCTGCTCTGCGCGCACCGCGTCGTAGCCCTCGTTCTTTAAACGGTTAAATAATAATTCGCTTTGAGTTTTTTTGCCTGAGCCGTCCGTACCGTCAATGACAATAAATATTCCTTTGGGCATAATGAATAAATCTGAATTCTAATCTACAAATCTAACTCAAATCTGCAAATTTATTCGAAATATTTGCATCTGATTTGTAATTCGTAATTTTATAGAATTTTATCCATTATGTCAATTATCTGTTTTTCAAGTTCGGGCAAAGAGCCGGAATTATCTATTTTGTAATCCGCCATTTTGCCGATTTCCGCGATCGAAACTTCAGTCAGGCGGCCTTCTTCTTCTATGAACTGCCTGAAGTCCGTATTTTCTTCGCCGACTTTTTCTTTGCGCAATCTTGTGCGTTCAAAGCGGATATTCAAGGGTGCGGTAACGTAAACCAGCTTGAAATTTTCGCCGTATTTATCCCAAAAAGGTTCGACATCACCGTGCATCCTGATTCCGTCGGCGATCACCAGCGCTGAGCCGGATTTTTCGATTTCACTGATCATGGCGTCAATCACAATTCCCGGCCAAAAGCCGTCTTTAAGCACTAACGCAAGCTTGATCAAGTTATCGCGGGTTTGAGGCAGATGAACTTCGTCTGCGATTTTTTTAAGAATTACGGAAGTGCCAAAATGCTGGGCGCCGTATTTTTCCATCAATAATTTTGCCACCGACCCCTTGCCTGAACCTTTTTCTCCGATCAGGCCGATCACTTTTTTATCTTGCGGGCTATTAATCACGCTCATATAACTTCTTTAGTTTAAAATTAGATCACATCGTTTGCTTTCGGCAGCGCAGCGTTAATTTCAGCGATTGCGCTATCCAGTTCTGCGTGCAGCTCCTCCAGCGTACCATGGTTGATTATCATATGGTCGGCGCGCGCTATCGGTCCGCCTTTATCCGTACCCTCTATTTCAGTCAAGTCGCGGCGGTTAAAAGTATCGATGTCATCGATCGGCCTTTCCTTTAACCTTGATTTCAGCCTTGCAAATCTTATTTCGGGCGAAGCGAATATTGCGATAACCTTGAATTTATCGCTGTATTTGTTTTTCAATACTTTGTATTCATCCCAGCTGTACAAGCTTTCAACCAGAACCATGCCGCTTTTTTCGAAAATCGAGTCTATTTTCGGCATCGCGAGAATAGCATAGGCGCCCATGCCCATTTCTTGCCTGATTTTCTCCCTGATATTTTTTTCGTTTGCATAATTCAACTCCAAACCTTCCTTTTTCAGCCTGTCAAAAGTTGCCTCGCCGAAATAAACCTTAGGAAAGTTGTATTTTTTCTGCAAATAATTGACCGCTTCGCTCTTGCCCGAACCGGCCATGCCTACAATTGCTATTATAGTCTTATTTTTCATATCATCACGTAATGCAAAAATAATTAATTTAAGTTAAATCAATATGTAATTTTGAATTTTTAATTTCGAATTTCGAATAAATTTCAAATGAATTAATGCATTAAGCATTCGGCCTTTAAAAATCTTAAATTATCATGCAGACTTGTAGGCTAATCGACTAACGGCTAAGCGACTAATAAGCTATCGACTACCTGATTACTTCGTACCGCAAAACAACGCTGTTATGGTTTATCTGCTTCATTTCCAAAAGTTCAAGGCTGGTATCAAGCTCCTTGGAAAAAAGCGAAAGACCTTCTCCGAAAATCTTGGGTTCAATGGTCAGCATAATCTCATCAATGAATTTTTTTTCCAAAAACATGCTGTTCATATATGCTCCGCCGCCGAGCAGCGCCTTATCGTAACCCATGCTTTCAAGCTCGGCCAATACCGGCTCTATCTCGCCTGATACCCACATAACTTCATCTATCTGGGGGCGCTCTTCGGGTTTAAGCGAGAACACGACATTCAGCCGGTCCTTAAGCGGTCCAGGCAGCGTATCAAAGGTTGTTTCGCCCATAATTACAACACCGTGCTCTTTCGATACCTGCTCGAAAAGTTTTTTATCCTCGATCGAAGTCCAGTCGGGAAAATGGTCCTGGGACCTGGCGATTTTGCCGTCGACTGTCATCGCCATCATTAAGGTGATAAACATAAATTTATCAAGAAATTCTAAATTCTAATATCTAAATTCTAAATAAATTCAAATCGTCAAATCCGCCAGCCGGCGGACAAAATCCAAAACAGTTTTGAATTTGAAATATTTTCCCGCAGCGTCTAGCGAATATGCGGAATCCCGCTTACCAAAGAAAATGCAAGAGCGGGAGATTTAGTGCTTAGGATTTCTCTGAATTTCTTAGATCGCAATTTTAGAACCCGCCTACCACCGTAATCTCACCCTTCAACGGCGGATGCGGATCGTAATTTTCCAAAGTGAAATCCTCGTATTCGAAATCGTCAATGCTGTTAATGCCCGGGTTTATTTTCATGGCAGGGAAGGGTTTGGGCTCGCGCGTAATTTGCTCTCGGGCCTGTTCAAAATGGTTGGAATAAATATGCACGTCTCCGAAGGTATGCACGAATTCCCCCGGTTCGAAGCCCGTGACTTGCGCGATCATCATCGCCAGCAGGGAATAGCTGGCGATATTGAAGGGTACGCCCAAAAACAAGTCGGCGCTGCGCTGGTAGAGATGCAGGGATAATTTGTTGTTATTCACATTCAGCTGGAACATCGTATGGCAGGGGGCGATGACCATGGATTCTCCCGGTTTGGCCATTTCGTAAATATAACCGGCGTTCCAAGCCGAAACGATGATACTCTTGCGGAAAGGCGTTGTTTTCAGTTCGTTGATCGCCCAGGCGATTTGGTCTATCTCGCGCCCGTCTCCGGCCGGCCATTTCCTCCACTGGACACCGTAGATCGGCCCAAGCTCGCCCCATTTGGCGCAGAAAGCAATGTCGCTCCGGCATTTATCGATAAATTCGGGCATTTCCATCGAGGGGACAGCTCCGTTTTTGGCCGCCGCCTTATAGCTTTTATAAGCCCATTCATCCCAGATATGCACGCCGTTCTTGATCAGGTAATTGATATTCGATTCGCCCTTCAAGAACCAGATCAATTCATGGATAATGCCCTTCAGAAAGGTTTTTTTGGTTGTTAAAAGGGGGAAGCCCTGGGATATGTCAAATCTCATCTGGCGGCCGAATACGCTTCTGATTGTCGTGCCTTCCACGCCGAAAATTTCTTTGTCAGTTCCGTTTTTTAAAATATCGTCCAATAAGTTGAGGTATTGGTGTTCTGGATGCATAGATATAAGATACTAATATACGAATTTATACGAATGATACAAATGAATACTAATAATAAATATAACATCTATTCGTATCATTAGTGCCCTTAGTATATTGGTATCTGTTATTAAACTTGCGTTTCTTTCCCCTCAGTCGCGACCCTTCCGCCTTGCCACTGCCCGCGGTATTGGTTTCCTTCGCCAAGCACTTCATGAAAAGTGATATGGACGATGCGGGCGCCGAAGGAAATTTTTATATTGGATTTTCCCAAATTGCAGACGCCGAATGTCAGCTCTCCGCTGTAGCCGGGCTGGACAATGCCGTTAAAGAGGCCCAGTCCGGAGCGGAACATGGTCGTGCGGGGGAAGATCACCCCGGATATTGTCACCGGCAAATTGACTTTTTCCATGGTTTTCACAAGGTAATATCTGCCTGGTTCGAAGATAAAGCAATCTGCTTTTTCGTCCTTATTTTCGTCATGCTGCGCCACTAAATTAATTTTAGGGGTATCCCTTTCTTCCACGCCCAAAAAACCGTCTCCGGTTAATTCATATATTTCTCCTAAGCGCAAATCAAATCCCGCGCCTTCCGGATTGTTCATTTCCCGGTCGCATAAATTCTCGACCAGATTCACCTCCTTGACTAATTCATGCAGCTTTTTAATCCCAATAATCATAAAAGTTATTTATTTGTAGATTTGCATTTAGTTTTATTCAATTATATTTTTATTTCAATATTGGGCTGATACTGCCTGATCTTTATCCCGCGCATGTTTGCCAATTCTTCCGATTCGTCTTCGGTTTCATGTTCGCCGCCGCCGTCTTTGATGCGGACGTATTTTTCGTAATACACGATTTCTTTAATGCCGGTATTATTTATTGCTTTCATGCAGTCGTAGCAGGGGAAAAGCACGGTGTACATAGTTGCGCCGCGCAGCCTGGTCGTGTCCTGCGAGTTGATGATCGCGTTCACCTCCGCATGCGCTCCGCGGCATCTTTTCAGTTTTTTTGTTTTCGGATCTCCGTCTATTTTGGCGCAGCCTACATCGATGCAATGGTAGTCGCCTTCGGTCGGACC
>CAZAFZ010000070.1:0-5679 GCA_964484745.1 uncultured Gammaproteobacteria bacterium
TGCATGAATTGAGGGACTTGAAGATCGAAGCCGTTTTACCGCCGTATGTTTCCTGGGCCGAGAAGAGCACGACTGCCGTCGGCGCTATCCGGTTCAATGAAGCTGAACACAAAGTCGTATGGGATATAGGCAAGCTGCCGGTGCTCTATAACGAGATCGGCGCCGAATTCAGCATCGGCATTGCTCCGACCGAAGAAGACAGGAACAAGATCTTGGTCTTGCTGCCCGGCACAACCGTCATTGGCTACGATACCGTGACCGAAAGCGCTATCGAAAAATCCAATAAGGCCAAGACTACAAAACTGGATGATGATGACATCGCGGATAGTGACGGCAGGGTGGAATGAACATAATCCGAATCTACGAATTATTTGTCCGAATGCCACGAATATCGCCCCCGAATTGGCTATATAATGCATGTATTCAAAAAAGCGAATTAACGCCAACAGCTTGTCATCCCGGAGCGACCGGACGGAGCGATAAGATCAGCAATGAGATGCTGTCTTTAGGTTTCACTCCACTCCAGCGCGGCAAAAATTACATTCGTCATTTTGGGGCTTGGCCCGAATCCACGATGTCCGCAGGAGCAGCCCGAGGCAAGAGCTGTAGGAACATTGTTAGGAGAATATTCATGCAATTACTTTTTTCCCTGGATACCCGGCCAGCTATTCGCCCCACCGTCTTAAACCGCAAATATTAGGGGGGCAAGATTTTTCCTCGGACCGGGGAGAGCAGCTTGGCTCCGTAGCAGGGTTGTCGAAACGGCCAACGTTAAGAGCATCAAAACGCAAAAACATTGCAAATTAATTCAAGATTTAAAATTATATATATAATGTTCAAGGTATTAAAAAAATCCAAAAAATCCAATGCCCGCCTGGGGTTGGTAAAAACAGCGCATGGCGTGATAGAGACTCCCGCATTTATGCCGGATGCGACCAGAGGCTACGTCAAACTGCATGATAATGCCGATTTGGATAAAATAGGTACGGGGCCGATGGTGGTCAACGCTTTCCATTTATATCTCCAGCCGGGCATCCGCCTTATTGAAAAAGCCAAGGGCATCCATGGCTTTATGGGGTGGGACAAGCCGCTTGTTTCGGACAGCGGAGGCTTTCAGGTTTTTTCACTTGTCCATGAAAATCCAAAGATGGGCAAAATATCGGACGATAAAGTTGTTTTCCGTTCTCCGATCAATGGAGAGAAACATGAGTTCACGCCGGAAAAATCTATCCAGATACAATTTAAACTCGGGGCGGATATGATTATCTGTTTTGACGATTGCCCCCCTAACGATTATAGCAGGGAAAGGATCGAGAGAGCGGTTGAAAGAACGGTCCTCTGGGCCAAGCGCTGCAAGGATGAATATGACAGTCTGCTGTCATCTCGAGCAAAGCGCAGCGAAACGGGAGAACGCCAAAATTACGCGCATTCGCCGGACGATGAAATTCGAGGCGATTCCCGGCCTGCAGCTCGGAATGGCAGGAGCCATCCGGACCGCCTTCCCGCCCGGCCGTATGATCCGGTGCGCGGGAAAGGCAAAAACAACAGGCCGCTGCTGATCGCCGTAATTCAGGGCGGTGTATATAAAGAATGGCGCAAAGCCTGCGCCGATAAATTGAAAAAAATCGGTTTTGACGGGTATGGCTACGGTGCAAGGCCGGTGGACAGCAAAGGGAAATTCTTGGACAAGATCATAGGTTACACCGCCGGGCAAATTCCGGAAAATAAGATCAGGTTCGCTCTCGGCGTCGGAATGCCCGAAGATATAATCAGAAGCGTCCGGGCCGGCTGGGACCTTTTCGATTGCGTTATTCCTACGCGGGAAGGAAGGCATGGCAGACTTTTTACCTGGTGGAAAAATTCGAAAAAGCTGCCTTTGCAGATAAATGAATCGAATAAAAGAAGTTTTTACCGGCTGGAAAATATTATTAATTCAAAATATAAAGCGGATTTCAGTCCAATTAATAAACTAAGTAAAATTAGCGAATTAAGATTATATAGCAAGGCATATTTGCATCATCTTTTCAAGGCCCGCGATCCGCTTGGCCAAAAAATAGCCTCCCTAAATAATCTTGAATTTTTCCTTGATTTAATGCGGCAAATACGCAATAATATTAGTATATAAAAAACTGCAATATTAATATCATTGAATATTATGATATTTTTTATTTTTTAAGATACATTGCAATAAATATTATTGAAAACTTATGGAACTAACAAAAAAGACAGGAGGAACTGTTTTGGCCGGCGACAGCAAGGATGTGAAGTTCAAAATTTTGGACAGCATTATCTTTGTTTGCATTGCTCTCATTTTTTTTCTTGTGCCGCTGTTTTTCACCGGCATCGTTAACCAGGGAAGCGGATTCGAAAAAGCCCTGCTGTTCTATTTTTTGACCCTGATCGGCGTCGTAGCTTGGGCAACCAAGGGAGTGACTGCGGGCGAGCTTAAGCTTAAAAGGACTCCGCTGGACCTGCCGATCCTCGCGGTCTTGATAGTATTTGCGCTTTCTGCGGCCTTTTCGGTAAGCCTAAAAGACAGCTTGATTGGATTTTACGGCAGTCCTGTCAAGAGCATGGGCTCTGTCCTGGTCTTGATCCTTTTTTATTATTTGGCTGTCAATAACTTGAATACTGAAAGAATCAAGGCTCTGTTTTGGACTGTCTTTGCTTCAGGTTCGCTTTTAATGATTTATTCCATTTTCCAAATTTTCGGCATATACATACTGCCGACCGAAGTCGCTAAAACGGTAGGCTTCAATCCGCTCGGTACTTTGACCGGCCTTACGATATATCTGGTTTCGATCCTCCCGTTTTTAATAATTGCCGCCACGCAGATTCCGCAGATTCATCCGAAGCTTAAGAATAAAATGCTTATGATAGGCTTGAAATCCTTGGCCGGCGCGATGATAATCCTTGATTTAGTAATTTTATTCCTGTTGAACGGGTATACTTATTGGCCGATTGCGGTCGTAACTTCGGTTATTGTGCTTATGTTCATGCTGGCCCGAATTGTCGACTACAAGCAGTATGACCTGATTATACCTGTCGGCGTATTCCTGGTATTGATGATCTTTTTGGTTCTCGGCAATTTCAGCCCGGTTAACCTCAATCTGCCTTCGGAAGTCAGCCTATCCCGGGGGCTGACCTATAGCATCGCTGTTAACGGAATTAAAAAGAGTCCGATCCTTGGTTCCGGTCTTGGAACTTATTATTACGATTTCGCCAAGTATAAAACCGATGCTTTCAATTATTCTCCGCTCTGGAACGTGCGCTTCGACAGCGCCACCGGCGGCTTGTTCGAATTGCTGAATACTACCGGAGTATTGGGGGCGCTGGCATTTATCGTATTGGTCCTGATCCTCCTGTCATTATCATTTATCGCGGTCATTAAAACCAAGGACAAATTGGCGCAACCCATCCAATTGGCTTTAGTGGCATCGTTTGTCGCATCAATCTTATTCGGCTTGATGTTCGCCTTTAACAATGCTCTATTGCTCAATTCATTCTTGCTGATGATCCTCTGCGCGGTCGTCACGATAAATATTTATCCGGAAAAGTTCGCTTCGCTGGACCTTTCATTCAGGTCCTCTCCAAAATATGCCTTAGCATTGGCAGCTATTTTTTTGACAGTTACCGCCGGCGTAGCCTTTTTGTTTACGATGGGAATCAAGATATATCTGGCTGATTTTTATTCCCGGCAGTCTGCAATCCTGGCCGATCAGAACGCGAAAATCGACGCGATGAACAAATCCATGAGCTTGGCTTCATTCCAGGACAATTATTTCCTCTCTGCGGCCAATTATTACATGTCGCTGGCCAACCAGGAAGCAACATCCGGCGGAGATCAGGCGAAAATCCAGAATTACCTGAATAATGCCGTACAATTGGGCAAACAAGGCCTTGACCTCAATCCAAATTTTGTCGGCAATAACGAAGCCCTCGGCTTGATCTATGAAAATGCCTCATTCTATACCAGGGGCGCGCTGGAGTGGGCCGAAACCTACTATAATAAAGTCTCGGAGCTTGAGCCGATCAATCCCGTGCCGGCTTTCCGCATCGCCTTGATCAATATGGCCCGGGCCAATCAGCAGGAAGACGAAAACGAAAAAAGCTATTACGTCAATGAAGCGATTAAAAAATACGACGAAGCAATTGCCAAGAAAAACGATTTGGCGGCTGCTTATTACGGGAAAGGCATCGCTTATGAACAGCTTCAGAAAACCGATGATGCCATTGAACAGCTTAAAAGCGCGGCGGTATACTCCGGCAATAATATAGATTACGAATTCGAACTGGGCAGGCTTTATTTCAATAAAGGCGTGACCCAGCCGAATCTTTTCCAGAGTGCAACCAAGGAAATCGCCGAGGACACCATCAAGGACGGCCAGCAGCCCCCGGCCGATTTAAGCGTCCAGCCTGACGGCGCGACCGGTGGCACCCAGAAGCTTAACGATGAGCTGTCGATGGCCGAACAGATATTTTTGAGCATTTTGCAGGCCAATCCGAACCACGCCAATTCGCTCTACAGCTTGGCGCTTTTATATCAAAAAACTAATCAACTGGACAATTCCATGCTTTTGGTAAAAAAGCTGCTGGAAGTTGTTCCGGACGATGAGACCAAGGAAGCCGTCAAGAAGCAATTCGAAGGATTGTACTAAACCGACAATATAACCGAATAGCACGCAAAAAGGCGCTTTAAAACAGCGTTTTTTTGCTTATGCTGACCATTTTATTTTTAAGCTTTTTTCTTACATTTTCGAGCGAAAAATCCTTAAAATGGTTAAAGCTATTTTTTAGGCCGGTTTAATTTATTATTTTGATAGAAAAACGGTTTTTTTGTATAATATCAATAGGGGTATTTATCTATAACCTTATTTTTGGCGCTAACCGAAATATAATATGAAACTAAATGTAAGAATAAGGGGGAAATCCGCCATAGGGCCTGCGGAAAAGGACGATGAAAATAAAATAGTCGATAGCGATGCCGACGGCATTTGCGATAAGGAAGAGGAAAAGCTCGGCACTGATCCTTGCGACCCCGATTCCGACCACGATGGACTGCCCGATTATGAAGAAGCATATGTCTACGGCACCGATCCGCTTGATCCGGATACCGACCATGACGGAATGTCCGACGGTGAAGAGGTCAGCTTGGGCTATGATCCGCTGGGACCCGGCAAATTGAAAGATTTTTTCATTGCTTCGCAATCCAATAACCATAAGCCGCACGCTTTGCATGTCCGGCGCATTTTGTTCTATGCCGCAGCCGCTCTGGCAGTAAAAGCCGTTGTCGTCATATCATTGTTGACTTTGCCGATAGGCGCATGGCTGGATCCGAATGTCGCCGTTGAACAAAGCAGGAAAATCATCGGTTTAACGAACCAGGTCCGCGCCAAATTAGGGATCGGTGAATTAAAGGAGTCATTTTCATTGGACCAGGCAGCAGCCGCTAAAGCCCAGGACATGCTTGACAGCCAGTACTTTGCCCATGTCAGCCCCGACAATAAAAATTTGAACTTTTGGCTGCAGACCGCGAACTACAGCTTTCTTTTTGCGGGGGAAAATCTGGCTATGGGTTTTAGCGACGCTTCCGATGTCGTTAATGCCTGGATCCAAAGCAAAACCCATTACGCTAACCTGATCGACAAGGATTATACCGAGATCGGCGTTGCCATGGTC
>CAZAFZ010000071.1:0-5635 GCA_964484745.1 uncultured Gammaproteobacteria bacterium
TATTTTACAAATGGAATGTTATGCTTGGCCAGCTCAATCTCCAAGTCATTGGAATGCCAGCCTGCTCTGAACAATACCGATATATTATTGAGCGCAATGCCGGTTTCCCGCAGGTCGAGGATTTTTTGCACGACAAACCGCGATTGCTGGCTTTCATCAGCGGCTTCGATAAAGCCGGGCGCTTCTCCCGACTGTTTTTTCGTAAACAGCTTCTTATCGTGCTTTTGCGAAGCAGAAGCGATGATCTTGTTGGCCAAATTGAGGATCGGCTGAGTGCTGCGGTAATTTTCTTCCAGCTTCACGATTTTTACTCCAGGAAAAAGCCTGGGGAAATTCAGGATATTTTTGAAGTGCGCTCCGCGGAACGAATAGATGCTCTGCGAATCGTCGCCGACCGCCATAATATTCCCATGTTCCGAAGCCAGCAATCCAGCTATTTCGGCCTGGATTATGTTCGTATCCTGGTACTCATCGATCATGATATAGCGGAATTGGGAAGCGATTTTCTTGCGCAGCCGTTCGTTCTGTCCAAGCAGCCGGCATAAATAAATCAGCAGGTCGTCATAGTCCAAAAGCATCCGCAGCTTTTTGAATTCTTCGTAATCCTGCTTGATCTTGGCGATGTCTTTCGTGTGTTCTATATAATGGGGGTACTCTGCTTCCAGGATGCGCTTGATGCTGCGGCGGCGGTTGACCGATTTGCTGATCACGTCCAGGATCGCGTTTTTTTTGGGAAACCGAGTTTCCTTGGAGGCCAGCCCCAGCTGCGCCCTGATCAGGTTAACCGCATCTTCCGAGTCTGAACGGTCCAAGATGCTGAAATTCGGAGCAATTCCGATCGCTTTACCGTATTTCCGCAAAATATTATTGGCGAACGAGTGGAAAGTTCCGCCTTTGATGCGGCTGGTGCGCTTATCAAGCAGCAGCTGGGCGCGATCCATCATTTCCCTGGCGGCTTTGCGGGTAAACGTCAGCAGTAAAACGTTCTCCGGCTTGACGCCTTCTTCTATCAACCGTGCTACCCTGTAGATCAATGTTCTGGTTTTTCCGCTGCCTGCTCCGGCGATGACCAGGACCGGCCCGTTGACCGCCATAACCGCCTCCAGCTGGCTTTTATTCAATTCCTGGGCATAATCGATCCTGAATTGCTTATCGATAGAATTTTTTTTTGCATTTAAAATGTATTTCTTCATAATTCAATATTCATTGAAGATTTGACAATTTACAGATTTGCATTATGTCCGCGAATCAGAACTTTGTAGATTTATCTTCGCATTTCTCGACTCCAGCTTTTTTTGTGGTTATAAAAATGCATTTAAAATAAGGGATGTGCCAGAGAATATGGTATACGGAAATGGCAGCCATCACAATCCCGGTCTCGACATGCCAATAAAGCAGATTAAATGGCCAGCTAATATTGAGCCGGTAATTAATGCGCAGCACCAAAAACAACCCGCTGAAAGCTGAGAGCAGGAAGAAAACCAGCAAAAGCACATTCCAGATGCGCCGGTGAACCAAAACGGAAATATATCGCGCCTTGGAAGCATAGTAGGAAAGCAGGTATAGCGCTGTGCCAAGGGCCAGCACGGGAATAAGCGGATACCGGCTCGAGAGTGCGTTTCCGATGCTGCTTTTTGTTGCTGGCGCGGCTTGTCTGGCGGCCGCGCCGTTATTCAATGCTGTCTGGCTGTTACCGGCGGCGGCCCGGGCCAATTCGTCGGCGGTTTGCGAGTAATCGCAAAGCTGATCGCCGTTGGCATCAAGATAGCGGCCGCAAGAGCCGGGCGCAGGATCGTCGAGCAGTCCGAACGGGCAGTCGGTTTGCACTGCTGCCCAAGCCGAATTAGCTGCTAACAGCAGCAATACAGAGATAAAAGCTGCATTTCTTATTTTGTTCATACTCGTTAATTACAAGAATTAATAACCTTCCCGGCGCAAAGCTAAGGAAAGAGGGCAATTTTTGTGGTCATGTTTTCTGGCCGGGCAGTATTTTCTGCCATATTCGATCAGCCGGTAAGTAAAATCGAACCATTCAGCAGGGGGCAGGATGCGCATCAAATCCTGCTCTATCTTATCCGGATTTGAATTGGCGGTCAGCCCGTATAAGTTTGCCAATCGCCTGACATGCGTATCTACCGCAATACCCACTACGATATTATACGCATTTCCCAATATGATATTTGCCGATTTCCTTCCGATGCCGGGAATTTTGAGCAAATCCTCCATATTATCAGGCATTTTACCATTATGATCCTTTTTGATGATTATTGCTGCTGCCAGGATATTTCTGGCTTTATTCCTGAAAAATCCGGTGGATTTAATATCTTGCTCGAATTGTCCGATATCTGCCCTGGCATAATCATCCAGAGTTTGATATTTTTTAAATAACCCATGCGTGACCTCATTGACTTTCTTATCGGTACATTGTGCTGACAAGACCACGGCAACATATAATTCCCAATTATTGCTGTAATTTAAGGCTATTTTTGCGGAAGGAAATAATTTTTTCAGCTCATTAATGACAATTTGGGCTCTTTTCTTCAGCTTTTGCTCATTTTCTTTCATATAAATTCATTACCATATCTTTGATTATATCATAATATTTATTCACAGCTATTTAAATTATGATGTATTTTTGATATATTGATATTATAGCGCCATAAAGCAGCGTTAATTTTTAAATATTGCAGAAATGAAATTTAAATTTAAAAACCATTATTTAATATTATTTTTATTTTTTGCCGGGATGTTGTTAGCGGGAGCCGCCCAAGCCCGCTCCTTCAATCCAAATTATATCATTTCCGACGAAGAGATACTGGACAGCAATTCAATGACTTTGAACGAAGTCAGGTCATTCCTGGCCCGCATGGGAGGCTATATCGCAACATATTCCGTCACGGATTTGGACGGCAAGACGATGACTGCCGCTGAAGCTATTTACGACCGGGCTGTCGCCAACAAGGTCAACCCGAAATTTCTGATAGTGCTTTTACAGAAAGAACAGAGTTTGATCGAAGATAAGAGCCCGACCCAGGGGCAGCTGGATTGGGCCTGCGGTTACGGCTGTCCGGACGGCTCATCCTGCAATACGCGCTGGAAAGGATTATGGAGGCAAATCAACAGCGCGAGCCTGCAGTTCAGGGATTATATGGACAACCCCCAGCTTTATACCTACAAAAAGGGGGAAACATACACCTTTACTAATCCTTACGGCACTATCAGCAATAAAACCATAGTTGTCACCCCTTACAACCAGGCCACGGCCGCGCTTTATAACTATACGCCGCATGTCTATAACGGCAATTATAATTTTTTCAATATCTGGCAGCGTTATTTCACCAAAACCCTGATAGACGGTTCTCTGGTCCAGGCTAAAGGCGAAGTAGGCATCTGGCTTATCGAAAACGGGCTCAAGCGGCCTTTCCTGTCCAAGGGAGCGCTGACTTCCCGATACGATATCAAAAAAGTGATTCAGGTCAATAAAAGCGATCTGGACAGTTTTGAAAAAGGCAACCCGATAAAATACGCTCAATATTCGGTCCTCAGGTCGCCGCGCGGAACGGTATATTTGATAATCGACGATATGCGCCGGGGCTTTGCCAGCGGAGAAGCTTTCCGGCAGATCGGCATTAATCCGGAAGAGGTGATCGATGCGAGCTGGGATGACATAAATTATTACAAGGAGGGAGAACCGATAACCGCATCGTCGACATATCCGACGGGCGCTCTGCTGCAAAATAAAAAAACCGGAGGTGTTTATTGGGTAATGAACAACAGCAAGGCGCCGCTGATCGACGCAATTTACCTAAAAACCATGTTCGCAGGCAAATCCATAATCCAGGTCTCCCCCGAAGAGCTCGCAAAATATACCACTATTGATCCGGTCAGGTATGCTGACGGCAGTCTGCTCAAAGGACCGCAGTCTCCGGCGGTATATGTTGTTTCCAACGGAACCAAAAGGCCGTTTCTTACCGGAGAGGTTTTTGAAAAATTCGGATATTCATGGAATAATGTCATGACCGTTCCGCAAAAAATCATTAATTTATACCCGGATGGAGAAGTAGTCCGGGAAGAGCAGCCGGAAAGCGGGGCAGAAGCAAGCATGGAGAGTCCCCAAGCAGAAACCGCCACCAATACACCGGCGGCTTCCGGTTCAACGCAATCTTAATATATATGCCCATAGTATTCGCTGCTTTCGCGCCGCATTCGCCCTTGCTGATTGAAGCGATCGGCAAGGAAAATTTAAAGCACTTGAAAAAAACCGCCTCGGCCTACGAAAAACTGGAACAGGAGCTATATTATCTCAAACCCGAAACTTTGATCATATTTTCTCCGCATGGAGAAATTCAGCAAAACGCCTTCTGCATCAACCAGTGCCCGGAATATGAGGTCAGTTTTAAGGATTTTGGCGATATGGCTACGCAAAAAACATTTCCGGGCAATGTGATGCAGGCGCACCGCATCAGGGAGGGGCTGGAAACGCGTGCACCGTTAATTTTAGCCAGTTGCCCGGTATTGGATTACGGCACCGGCGTTCCTGCGATGCTTTTGCTGAAAAATCTTCCTAAAACCAAAATCATACCGGTATATCATTCTGGCCTGAGCCTTGATGCTCATTTCAAGTTCGGCGAAATGCTGAAGCAGCAGCTGAATCATTCGCAAGAAAGAATAGCCGTTGTAGCTTCCGGCGATATGTCGCACCGTCTGAAAAGGACTTCTCCGGCCGGATATTCGCCAAAGGCCAAGAAATTCGACCAGAAAATCATGGAATTGCTAAACAGCCATAATACCGAAGAAATTCTGAACCTCAATCAGGATTTTATTTCAGAGGCTTGCGAATGCGGTTTAAAGCCGCTTATTATGCTGCTGGGTTTTATGGGTTGCATGAATTATTCCGCCCAGCTTTTAAGCTATGAAAGCCCTTTCGGCATCGGATACCTAGTTATGCGCTTCAGAATCTAATTTCCGATGAATTTAATCATCAAGCAGCGAATCATAATCCAAGCGAATAAGAGCCTGTCTTAAAAATATTTCCCATTTATTTCCGGTAAACGAATGCTGTCCGGAAAAAGGCTGCAGAATATTTTTAAGACAGGCTCTCTTCTGTAAAAAACATGCGATACTACGACGTCCTACCCCTGGAAAATCTGCCGCTATCGGCGCCCGCCAAGCTTACGTATTTTACGGAGCATCATCTTGATTTCGGCGCCTTGGTCAGCATCCCGGTGCGCGGCAGGAAAATCCGTGGAGTAGTCGTCGCAGAAATCAAAGATAAAGCAAAGATCAATCAGAAGATAACTTATAAACCCGTAGATAAGGTATTGTTCGGCAACCCGGTGATGAACCGCTGCCAGCTGCAGCTCATCGAAAAATCGGCCGGCTATTATTACTCAAGTCCGGCTAAAATCGCCCAATATATTGTTCCTGAAGCATACTTTGAAGCAGACCGGCCTGATTCGGAAAATACAAAGCGTAAACGCCGCTCCTCTTCTCGCAGGATGATAATCGGACATTATTTCCAACGCCTTGAATCGTACCTCAAGGCGATCGGGGATAAGCTGGAAGCCGGCTGCCAGATACTCTTTTTAACGCCGGAAATTTCCTCTTCACAGGAACTTTTCGATATCATAGCTGA
>CAZAFZ010000072.1:0-5632 GCA_964484745.1 uncultured Gammaproteobacteria bacterium
TGGTTGCTTTTCCCGGCATCGACCTTAAGAATACAATTCCGATGGCATTGGCGGATATGAGACAATTATATATCGCCGAAACGGAAAAATACGCGCACGTAACTTATTTCTTCAATGGAGGATACCAGGGGAGGGTAGCCGGCGAAGCCCAGGAAATGGTTCCTTCTCCGCAGGTCAAATCATATGATGAAACTCCGGCCATGAGCTCGGGGCAGCTGGCCGGCGCTATATTGGACAATCTGGGCAAAAAAAAGTATGATTTTACGGTATTGAATTTTGCGGCTCCGGACATGGTCGGCCATACCGGAAATCTGCAGGCGGGCATTGCCTGCTGCGAAGCTGTCGACAAGGAGGTAGGCAGGATAATTAAAAGCTACCTTAAGGAAGACGGCATGGCTATGATAACGGCAGACCACGGCAATATAGAAGAAATGATCAATCTGGAAACCGGCGAAATCGACACTGAGCATTCGACAAATAAGGTACCCCTGATAATTATCGGCAACAAGTTCAATAAAACCATGAAGCTATCCGAAGACGGCAGGCTGGGCGACATCGCACCGACCATCCTGGATCTATTGGACCGCGGCAAGCCGCAAGATATGTCAGGCAATTGCCTCATCACTAAATAATACAACTATGGGTTCAATTTACGATCAGACAGCAAGCGCTAAGAGGCCGAAACCTGTTATTTTGATAATCATGGACGGCTGGGGAATTTCCCAGCCCTACAGCGGCAATGCCATTTCACTGGCCGATACGCCGGGAATCAACGGGCTGATATCCCATTATCCGTCAACGACTCTGAGGGCTTCGGGCGAAGCGGTCGGACTTCCCTGGGGCGAATCAGGGAACAGCGAAGTCGGACACCTGAACCTTGGCTTAGGGCGGATAGTCTATCAGGATTTGCCGAGGATCAACCGCTCAATTACCGACAATTCATTTTATAAAAATGAAGTTTTGCTGAGATGCATAGAGCATGCCAAAAAGAACAGTTCCAATATCCATCTAATGGGCTTGGCTTCCAACGGCGGAGTCCATTCGTCGATCGATCATCTTTTTGCCTTGCTGTCGTTCCTGAAAGAGAATGGCGTCGAACAGGCTTATATCCACGCGTTTCTTGACGGCAGGGATACGCAGTATAACAGCGGAATTAATTTTATTAAGGAGATCGAAAGGGTTTGCGGCGAGTACGGGATAGGCAGGATCGCCACAGTCAGCGGTAGATTTTACGCCATGGACCGGGACAACCACTGGGAGCGAACCGCCAAGGCTTATTTAGCCATGGCGAACGGCGAAGGCAATAAATACAGCGATCCGATCAGTGCGATCCAGGAAAGTTATTCGAAAAAGATATATGACGAAGAATTCGTGCCGGCGGTCATTACCGATGGTGATAAGCCGGTAGCCACCATAAACGATAAGGATGTAATAATTTTTTTCAATTTCAGGGCCGATCGCGCCAGGCAAATATCCAAGGCGTTCGTTTTGCCGGGCTTGATGAAATTTGAAAGGCAAAAATACCTCAAGGATATTATGTTCGCCTGTTTTACCCAATACGAAAAGGACCTGCCCGTCGATGTTTTATTTCCGCCCGAAGAGATCGTGAATACCTTGGGAGAAATTATTTCCAGGGCCGGTTTAAAACAGTTGCGCATTGCCGAAACGGAAAAATACGCCCACGTCACCTATTTTTTCAACGGCGGCAAGGAGCTGAAATCTCCGGGGGAAGAGCATATGCTGGTTCCGTCCCCCCGCGTAGACAGCTATGACATGAAACCGGAAATGTCCGCGTTTGAAGTAGCGGACGCGATCGCGAAGTCCATTAATGAAGATAAGTATGATTTTATCCTGGTAAATTTCGCCAATGCCGATATGGTTGGGCATACCGGCAATTTGAAAGCGACTACTCAGGCTATCGAAGCGGTTGATAAATGCGTCGACAAGGTCGTCAAAGCTGCGCTGAAAAAGGATGGGGTGGTTATGATAACCGCTGACCATGGTAATGCCGAAAACCTTTTCAATATGCAGTCCGGGGTGATTGACAAGGAGCACAGCGCCAATCCGGTGCCGTTCATCCTGATCGGCAAAGAATATGAAGGCAAAACGATCGGCATGAAGGACGCTCCGGGAGGCGATTTAAGCCTTATCCAGCCGCAGGGAATCCTGTCCGACATTGCCCCGACCATCTTGAAAGTATTGAATATCGAAAAACCGAAAGAAATGACCGGAAGACCGCTGATTTAACCCCAAGCCGTAAGCCGAATATTTAAAAAGGACATCTATTAGACGGCCTTTGGAATACTATTGTATTATCCTTTGCGGTTTATGATTATAAATAATAACCGATCAGGCTGATGAGGAAGCCAATGATTGATCCGGCTACGACTTGCGCCGGAGTATGCCCGATCTTTTCCAGCAGATGCGGGTATTTTTTATAAAGCAATTTATCATTTTTCAGCTCCTTTACCATCAGATTTATCACATGGCTGTGCTGTCCCAAATAGCGGCGGATGCCTAGCGCGTCGCGGATAACGATAATCGCCAAGATCAGACTGATGGCGAAAATCGGCGAATCAAGGCCTTCGACCAGTCCCGCAATAGTAGTCAGCGAAGCAACAATTGCGGCATGGCTGGAAGGCATGCCCGAATAAGACATGAAATTTTTCAATTCCATTTCATAATTATTGGAGCTGATGAAGAATTTTGCGCCCTGGGAAACAAGACCGGCGATAATCGGCAATAAGATGATTTTGGAAAGCATAATGAAAATTATATTCTTACATATACTATAGCACTTTTTGTTCAAATATTGTAGTGACGGATATAATTGAGCCCGATATAAAATGCCAGCATCAGGCAAAAGACTGCTGACTGCAGGTATTGCACTGTTTTTTGAGCGCCGGATGGATCAAAATCGGCTTTCATGAATAATGTGGCCGGCGGGTTCGTTTCGCGGTCCGGCATAGCAATTTTTCCCTCCGATTCCGCATTATCGTCGGCAGATAAAATCTTTGAAGCGGAATGCGTGAGCAAATTTTCCGAATTCACGCCTAACAGCAGCGGATTGGCGGCCAAGCTATCGTCATTCGCTATCGGTTCCAGCCTTTCCGCGGCCCAGACAGGAGTACCGAATATCTGCACCGCCAAGGTCGTTTCGGTCCCCTGCCAGATCCCTTGCAAGGTCGCTACTCCGATCTGCGAAAAATCGCCGTTAACCAGATTTTTTTTATGGAATGGCGAATTCATCCAGGCCTGGATAATGTCCTCGCTGGTTTCGAAACTGATTGCCAGATTTTCTCCTGCATAAAGATAATTATAGCCGGCGCCCTTGATCCAATCGGAAAATTTTTTATCGCCGATCTGGTGGGCGAAAGACTGGCTGTCGAATATCGCCCGCGCCTTTTCATAAGCAGCCCTGGCAAGCAATTGGTTCGAAACCAGGGGGGATATGCCGATGTTTTTCCGTTCCGAATTGGTAAGCTTAATGATATTGTCCGCAGTGACACCGGTTGCCAAGGAATTGTTCGGCAATAAAAAAACCCCGATTACTACAACGAGGAATATGGTATTGCAATATTTGCTCCTTAAGAGGGATATATTTTTCATTTATTTTTATTTTTTGTTTTGTAAAACAAGGCCTTGCGTTGTTTTATATATTTATTATAACACAATAATTTCAAAATTTCAAGATGAAATTATCCACTGCCCACCGGCATCGGTTACTGGCAGTTTAAGCGCCGAGAGTATTTACAATCAAGCAGAAATAATAATAAGATAGTAAGGCGGTTAATCCTATGGGCCTAATTGAAAAATTGATTGAACGCCGGATCATTAAAACGCCGGCAGTTATAAAAGCATTCCGGGAAATAAAAAGGCAGGATTTTTTATTGGAAGAGGGATGGTCCGATGCCGAATCCGACGCACCGATCGGGATAGGCTACGGGCAAACCAATTCACAGCCGACAACCGTTGCTTTAATGCTAGAATGGCTGGAGCCGCAAGAGGGGGACCATATCCTGGATGCCGGATGCGGTTCGGGCTGGACCACCGCGCTTTTAGCCAATATTGTCGGAAGTAACGGCAGGGTTTACGGAATAGAATTGGTCGCTGAGCTCGCGGATTTTGCCAGAACAAACATATCAAAATACAGTTACATTGATAAGGGAATCGCCCGCGTCGTTGCCGCCGACGCCTACGGCGGATTGGAGGAATACGCCCCTTTCGATAAAATCCTCGTTTCGGCGGCTGCCGCAAAAATTCCGGAAGAGCTGATCAAGGAATTGAAGAGCGGGGGACGGATGGTAATTCCGGTTGGTCCGCGTTATGGAGCCCAAGAAATATTAATTGTCGGCAAGAACGCGTCGGGCGTATTAGAGGAAAAACGGATGCCTGGATTTGTTTTTGTTCCATTGGTCGATTCGGCAGAAGGCAAAAAATATTGACAAACATAAAAATGTATATTATATTTATAAATTCAATTTTGATTAATAATTCAATTTATGTACAGCGTAATTCTGTGCGGAGGATCCGGAACAAGACTTTGGCCCCTGTCGCGCAAAAATTATCCGAAGCAGTTTTTGAACCTATACAGCAACCGTTCGCTGCTGCAGGAAACGTATTTGAGAATGAAAGAACTGATGCCTCCGGAAAAGATTTTTTTCTCTACGAACAAGGAAAATTATTTCAATGTTCTTAACCAGGTCAAAGAGCTGGATAACCATGTTGATGAAGGGCAAGTGATCATAGAACCGGCCAGCCGCAACACCGGTCCGGCCATAGCTTATGCGTTGCGTTATTTCGGCGAAATGAAAAAGATCGACCGTAAAGATCCGGTTATCTTCCTGCCGGCCGACCATTATATCGGCAATAAAGCGGCTTACCTGGAAACAATGGAAAAGGCCGTCGAGCAGGTAAACGGCTTTATCGGAACTATCGGAATCAAGCCCGGCAAACCGGCCGAAACAGGCTATGGCTATATCAGAAAAGGCCAGCGCCAAAACGGTTATTTTCTGGTGTCCGAGTTCAAGGAAAAACCGGATGAGGAAAGGGCGGCGCAATATACCGGTTCGGGCGAATACCTCTGGAATTCCGGCATATATTTCTTCAATACGGAAACATTCGAACGGGAGCTGCAGCTTCACGACCCGAAGCTCTACGGGCTCTATTCAAAAAAATTCGAAGATTTTAGCGAGAATTTTGAAAAAGCCGAAAACACGGCTTTCGATATCGCCATTTCGGAAAAATCCAAGAATGTAGTAGTGTTTGAAGGCGACTTCGATTGGAGCGATATCGGTTCATTCGACAGCATGGCCGAGATAGATACCGAGAAAAAAAGAAGGCACTTAAGCGTTGATTCGAAGAATATCTATGTCTACAGTACGAACAACCGCCTGATAACGACCTTAGGCGTAGAAGACTTGATCATAGTTGAAAGCTCTGATACGATTCTAGTGCAGAAAAAGGGCAAAAGCGAAAAGATCAAAAGCATTGTCCAGTTTTTGGAAAAAGAAAAGATCAAGGAAATCGAACATCATACCATCGTCCACCGGCCTTGGGGTAAATACGAGGTGCTGATTGACGGGAAAAACCATAAAGTTAAAAAGATCACCGTTCATCCGGGGGCAAAGCT
>CAZAFZ010000073.1:0-5605 GCA_964484745.1 uncultured Gammaproteobacteria bacterium
CGATGATGGCGATTTTCATAATTTTAGTTATCTTTTGCTACAATTACCGGATTGTCGTAGACGTTTTCCTTCTCGACTACAGCTATGATAAAGAAATCAGACCTGTAGTGTACGTTTGCCCAAACGTCACCGACTTTAACGCCCCCTGTAGGCCCAAAGTTATTGCCTGTTATATAGAGTACGCCCATGACTCTGCCTTCGTTTTTGACGTATTCGACCCTTTTGGCGATCTTTCTGATATAAACAGGGCCGAAATTCATTTCATTGGAAGTCTTGTCTCCGACTTTTACGGAAACGTATCCGTAATGGTAATCGTCAAGGATCTTGATCCTGATCTCCTGTCCGCCTTCAGTCGGATAAACCCCCTGAACTGTCGCTTTCGGAGTTACGATCGTATGGTTTTCGTCGGCATACTTATAGGTAATTTCGTTTTCGCGGGGAACTATCGAGAAACCGTAGCCTTCGATGATCAGCATTTGGCTGTCGATATCGAAATTCACGCTGGTTATGTGAGGTTCGACATTGACGAAATACTGGGTATCATCCCTCCAGACTCCATACTGCAGATTAAGGGATGTATATTTATTGGATAGTGACAGCGGTGCATTAAGATAAACCAGCGCCATCCTGTCCTGGTAGACAATCGTATGCGGATAAACCGCCAATTCGGTATTGTCGGACATTTTGAAGACGACTTTTGCCAGATTGACATTGTCTCCAACGCCCTGGGCCGCAATCACCATCTCGCTGCCCGGCTCAACCGGATTCGGATCGATATTCATAACGGTGGGTATAATTTCCAGCGGCAGTGAATTTGACCATTCGTTATTGACGATAACGTTCAAATATCCGTTTTGCGCGCCATCCGGCACTGTAACCTTCACGGATGTTCCGTTGAGTTGGGTGCTGGTGGCTGCCCGGATCCTCTCATTCAAGCCCTGGAATTCGACTTCAACTGTCTGTCCGGTCAGGGATTCGCCCCTGATCTCGATCGTATCGCCGATTTTGGCCGCCGAGATCGAATCTTTGGATTCAAGCAGGGCTCTCCTGTATTTGGATGAAATCGCCGTAATTCTGGGTTTAGCGCTGTAATATAAAGCATTTTCCAGATCGCTTTCGACGCTTCCCGCTTCAGCTGTAACGTACATTTGATTCATATTCCTCGGAGTATCCACCTCGATCACTTCTTCGTCGGTAATGCTTTTGATCTTAGCCGGCTTTTTCATGATTTTCTTTTTATTGGCATCGTAGAAATTAACTGCCGGAGAGTTTATCAGGCCTTTGCCGTGAATCAATAACTTATCGCCTACCTGGTCATAACCGCTGGTGCTCCATTCCAGGGAGAATATTTTTGGTTTAACCCTATAGGATAGCGAATTGGAATTATTGAAAGTGTCGGCTCCGCTTTTATTCCAAAAAGAGGTGCGGACATACATGTTGCCGGAAATAACCCCCAACGGAAGCTTGATGGTCATCTGCTTCAGGGAAGAATCCATACTGAACGGTTTGGTCCAGTAATCATAGCGTACGCCGTTGGCGTCCATCGCCTTGACAATAACGAAAGTGTTATTATCAACCGGAGAAAAGCCGGTGCCCATGATGGTTACATCCTCATCAGCTCTCAGCATTGTCGGATAAAATTCGGTTATTTTCGGTTTAACGTTATAGTTGAATTCGCCGACCAGCTGCTTGGCAATATAAATGCGTCCTATGCCGGCATAAGTTCCTTCATAGAAATTGATATAAGCTCCGGTAGCATCGACTTTTTCGGGATTGAATTTCTTCAAGCCCACCTCACCAGTCTGGCTGTTGTAATAAGGCAGCTCAATCTCTACATCGTAAGGCGCAAAAAGCTTGATATCGCTGGTAACCAGTTTCTTATTGGTATCGCCGATATACCCTGACAATTCAGCTGTGCTTAGGGTGATGTTATTCTGCACCAGCGAAACGCCGTCCATATTCATATAAGTGTTATAAGGCATGTCGCCGAAGGCGAAATTCAATAAAGCGTTGGCCGATTCGGAAGGTTTGAAAGTAACAACATATCTGTTCCAATCTTGGGTTACGTCAACCTCGGCAAGGTCGGAGATAGCGACAAAATCGCTGGACCTTTCCATGAAGACGGTAACTTTTGTCCAGTTGGTAGCTTTCGCATGGAAAATCAAAGTATATGATTTTCCGGCCTCTACCATAAAACTGTTATTCGAGTTCTTGGTTATGAAGCCCGAATCGAATCTTTGCCCTTCAGGCCCTAATTGATGAATGATAGCGGAATAAGAACCATAGCCGTAGCAAGAGTCATAAGAGCGGGAAAGCTCATATGTCCTGCTAGGATCGGTATTCCAAACCTCCCAATAATTATTGGTATCAGTCTCAAAGTCGCCTTTAAGCAAATTTGTAGCCGCATAAACTGTCGCTTTTTCAGGAGCAACTGCCATATAAATTTGCGGCATTACCAGGAAAATTACAGCAGCCATAATTATAACTGCCGACACCTTTCCTCTTGTTCCGAAGTTTTTCTTCGTCATAGTTTTGCTAAATATTAATTAATGTTAGCCCATTACAATTGATTTATATAAATTTATCAACCCATGATAATATTTTTCGCTTGAATTCAGTTCTGTTATTGTTTTTTTGGCATTTTCACCAATTTCTTGTAAATTCGGCGAATTTATTATTTTTTCCAGTTTATCTTTTAAATCATCAACATTGTTTGGTTCGTAATAAAAACCGTTAATACCATTTTCTATAATATCTGTAAATCCACCCATTTTAGCACACAATACGCATTTTGTCAAGGCCATTGCCTCGACCAGGCTGTATGGAGCATTTTCCTGCCAGCGTGAAGGCATGACCACAAACATAGCGTTTTTAATAATATTTATGAGATTTTTCCCGTTTTTATAGCCTGTGAACACTATTTTTTCGTCCGGTCCCGTTGTTTTTGTCAAATCTGTTAAATCTTTCTCCAGGGGTCCGGTTCCGGTAATATAAAGCTTTACGCCGGTGCTAAGTTTAAGGTAAGCCTCAATAAGATCCTTAACTCCTTTCTCCTCGCTTAAACGGCCGAAGTATAAGATATATTTTTCTGAACTTTGTGCTTTTCGCTCTATTTCCAAACTTTGGCCACAATAGGGATTCGGCAAATAATTGACAGTTTTCGGAAAGTCTGCCTGTCTAAATTTTTCCTTTAAATACAAGCTTGGTGAAATAAAAGCGTCTATCTGCCGGTAAATGCCCAGCCAAGAATGCAGATACGCCTCTGCCGTACACACTAAGCTGGCCGAATAAGAATTTTTGATGCATTTATCAAAAATGCACTTATAATAATCCCTGCCCAGCGCCCGCTCGTAATTTTTACCATGCGCATAAAGGTTGTAATTCGGCGAAACCAGCTTGTAGTCATGCAGCGTCATCACGGCCGGTATGTTTCCTTTTTTTAAAGTATGGATAATCGATGGGCTTAAATGGTGGTGGATGTTGTGCAAATGCGCTAAATCGGGCTTGAATTCGGCAATCAATTTTTCTAGCTGTTTTTTGGCTTGAAAATTATATAGGATCCTGAATGCAGCTTTCATGTTCGTCAGCAAGCCGTATGTTTTATTCAAATCCATGCCATCAATAAAATATCGGCTCCATTTACCCGGAAAATTTTTAGCGTCTTTGGTGGAGAAATAGGCAACCTCATGCCCATTCTCTTCCAGTATTTTCCCCGTATCGAAATAACAGCGCTCAGCACCGCCTCTGAGATAGTGAAAATTGTTAACTAATAAAATCCTCATAAATTCAATGTTCCTGAAGCTATAATAAATTTAGTGGAATAATTTTTGCTTTCTCCCGCTCTTTCATATTCCTTGGCTAGCGGGATCCCGCATATCTCCGCCCCTGGCGGAATGCGGGAAAATTTATAAATAATGACTTAATGATTTAATGTTTTAAACATTCTAACATTTAAAATTGATTCTCCCGTTGTTTATAATTCATTGGTAAACGGGATCCCGAATATTCGCCTTGCGATTCGGGAAAAATTTGAAATTCAAAATTTTATTTTTAATATTTATTATCCAGCAAATAGGTTCTTATTTTATTAACCATTATCCATCCAATAACCCTAACCTTGTGCTTCTTGATCGCCTGCCTGGCCGTGCAGATCATCCAGCTATTCGCGCAGTCAGCATCATTGGCGAGTTTTATATTTTCCAAATCATCCAATTTGCCCATGGCGCTTGCCGATATATCACAGGGATAAACAATGCCTTGGGGGTCGATGAAAATGCTCAACCTGCCGGAGTAATCAGGCAACAAGCGCTTGCCGGTTTTAATGAATTCGATCAGGCCGTGGGTAAAGTATGCCCTGGCCCACCGCTTAAAATTGCCGCTGCTGAGTTCCTTGTTTTTCAGCCACTCCAATTCTTGAATAATTTCTTTCTTATGCTCGATCGGATTTTTCTTGCTAAAGTAGTTTTCGCTGGAATGCACTGCTGCAATCGTCAATTCAACGCCCAGCTCGCGCGATAATCCGTAGATTTTCCTCAACTCTTGGATATTGTAATCGCCGATCGTAAATCCAATTTTCAGGTTCGTTATGCCTTCCTTTTTTAAAGCGTCAATTGTGGAAAGAGCCAGAACGTAGCCGTTTTCGATCCCTCTGATCATGTCGTGAGCCTGGCCGATGCCATCAAGGGAAATGGCAACCCCGATATCCGGTTTGAACCGCCGGATTTCCCGAATTGCATGAACTATCAGATTTGTGGCAAATCCATTGGACGAAATAATTATATTCGCCTTTGGATTCCTCGCGGCCAGTATCTTTATTATCTCTACCAAATCCTTGCGCAAAAAAGGTTCGCCGCCCGTAATATTGATATCTTTGATATTTTGTGGTATACTAAAAAGCTGATTCGGGTCAAATTCTCCCTCATGCTCCTTGATTTGCCAGATATTACACATGGTACAGCGCGAATTACACCGATAGGTTACGGCGATTACCGCTTCTTTGATATTTGATATAGGCATTTTTTTAGGTTATAATTTATTTAAAAGTAATATTTTTTTATTCTAAATTAGAATAAAAAATAATATAAAATGTATTTGATTTAACATATAAAGATAACATATTTTTAATAAAATGTCAAATTGGAATGAATTTAAATATTTTCCTGTTTTAGTGGCAACCGTCATAATGGCGGTAATCTTCCCTTTTTTGGATTTGCCGGAAATCTTAACCTTAACGCTCGTTATAGTAATTTATGCCGGTATTTTCACGTTGCTAAATCCAAAAATAGGTTTGCTCATTTTAATCGTACTGCGCCCGGTGCTTGATATATTCACGGCTGATACTATTTTCAAGATTCGCGGATTAAGCGTCAATCTATCCTATGTCCTGGGCTTTCTTACGTTGTTGCTGATTGCTATGGTAGCTTTTTCGCATTGGAAAAAAATCAAAAGAGCGCCGATCCTGATACCCTGGCTGGTATTTCTGGCAGTGATATTATTATCAATATTCGCTTCCATAAATTTTAAATCCAGCGCTACCGAATGGATCAGGCTGATCAGCATTTTTTCCCTTTATATTTCAGCTTATGCTTTGACCGAAAACGAGGAT
>CAZAFZ010000074.1:0-5571 GCA_964484745.1 uncultured Gammaproteobacteria bacterium
GACGGCGATGCTCGGCTATTTGATGGAGCAGTGCGGGAAAAAACCGACCGTGCTGGTCGGGGCATATGTCGACCAGTTCAAAGGCAATACTATCGTCGGAGCTTCCGACTACATGATCATGGAAGTCTACGAATACCAGAATAAGCTGGAATATTATGATCCGAAAGCCGCGATTTTGAATAATATAGATTACGACCATCCGGATTTTTTCCCGACCAGGGAAAGCTACGTCAGCGTGTTTGTAGACTTCATCAAAAAAATTCCGCAGAAAGGATTCTTGATCGCCAATTACGACGATCCGCTCGTGCGCAAGATCGCCAAAGCCAATACCAAAGGCAAGGTTTTGACTTTTGCCATCGATAATTTAGCCAATTATATCGCTTATGATATCCGCGAAGCTGAAGGTTTGCAGTGCTTCAAGGTCAAGTTCAATTATAAGGCTGAAGATGTCAGTCTGCAGACGCCGGAAGAAAATAATATCTGGGCGCCCTTGGGGGATTTTTGCATTACACTATCCGGAAAGCATAACGTTTATAACGCCTTGGCGGTTATCGTGGCTGCTATCGAATTCGATATCGAGCTGTTCGACATCAGGAAGGCCTTGCGTTCATTCGGCGGAATCGCCCGCCGCATGCAGAAACTTGGCGAATACAGGGGAGCCCGGATTTATGACGATTATGCCCATCATCCGACCGAGGTCAAGGCAACGCTGGAAGGCGCAAAAAGCCGCTTTGGCAGGACCCAAAAAAGGCTGGTCGTAGTTTTCCATCCCCATACCTTCACGAGGACCAAGGGCTTGCTTAAAGAATTCTCAGAATGCTTTTCCCTGGCCGACGTACTGGTGATTCTGGATATCTACGGAAGCGCCCGCGAAGAACAGGGAGGCGTGCATTCCCTGGACCTGGTGAAAGGCATAAAAGAATACAATGCCCGGATAGGCAACAAGAACCAGCGGATCAATTATGCACCGACCCTGAAAGAGGCCGAAAAATTCCTGCGGGAGCTGGTTGGCAAGGGAGATACGGTTATATTAATGGGTGCCGGCGATGTATTCCGGATCGGAGAAAACCTGGTTGAATAACTGTAATTTTTTTTCTTGAATTACGTATATTTAATTGTCTAATGGGAGGCAATAGGAGTAATGTCTTATTGCCTTTTTATGTGCGATCAAGACTTTCAAGGAGAAAAATATGTTAAAATTTTGGCTAAATTTTGCAAATTTATTACGATTTATCAAAAAACAAGCCATCATTCTGGTATTGGTTATTGTAATTTCTGAAATACTGCAGCTTTTAGGGCCATTTATTTTAAAAATGATCATTGATAATCTTACTGTTTATGGCGCAGAGAACATAAAATTCATAGCCCTTCTTGTCGCTTTGCTTTTTTTACTGGACCAGGTTACTGAAGCAATATCGTGGCTGTTGTACAGTTTAACGATAAAATTGGACGAAACCGCTGCATATGTACTGAACATCAATGCCCAGCGGAAAATGGTCAGCCTTGATCTGGCATACCATGAATTGGAAAATACAGGCAGTAAAATTTCAAAAATTCAGCGCGGAATCGATAAAGTGACGGATTTACTGGCAGACTTGTTCTGGCAGGTGATACCTACCTTAGTTCAGACACTCCTGACGTTTGCGACTTTGCTGGTCGTTAATTGGCGTTTTGCCCTGATATTCATTTTATTTGCACCGTTATTCATTTTTATTACCGCAGTGATGAACAAGAAAGTATATCCTTGGCGCAAAAAAAGGCATGATGATTATGAGGCTGCTACCGGCATCATGGCCGAGTCTATCATGAATATAAGCACCGTAAAATCATTTGCCCAGGAGCAGAGGGAAATAAAGAGATTTTCCGATTTAAGGGAAAAAATCAAGAGCAACACGATTCAGGAAAAATCCATATTGCTAAAATATGGCTATGGGCGGGATACGCTTTTGAACGTCAGCAGGATCTTGGTTATGCTGCTTGGGATTTTCATGTCCGTCAAGGGCAACCTATCCATCGGCAGCTTAGTTTTCATCATTACGATCAACGATAAAGCGATGTTCTCGCTCTACCATATTACCAGGCTCTATGACCGGATCATGGAAACCAGCGAAGCGATAAACAGGATCATAGAACTGGAAGGCGCGGAACCTCGGGTCAAATCACCTGAAAACGGGATTAAGCCGACGACTTTGGCGGGTAATTTCAGGCTAAGCGGTTTGGCTTTCAGCTATAACGACAATGGCGAAAAAGCCCTTGACGGCATAGATTTGAAAATTCCTTCAGGCAGCGTTACCGCTTTGGTCGGTCCTTCGGGCGGCGGAAAAACAACTTTGGCAAGAATGCTTTACAGGCATTACGATCCGCTGGCCGGCACAATTATGCTTGACGGCAAAGAACTGAAAGAATATGACTTGGCTGCGCTTAGAAGCTTATATGCGATTGTCCAGCAGGATATAGAAATTTTCGATGATACCATCAAGAATAATATTGCCTACGGACGTCCGGATGCCGGCTTCGAAGAAATCGAAGCCGCCGCAAAATTGTCTAATTCCCTGGAATTCATTGAAAAACTTCCGGCAGGCTTCGACACATGCGTCGGCGAAAGGGGGATTAAATTATCAGGGGGCCAAAAGCAAAGAATCGGCATCGCACGTGCTGTATTGGTTAATCCCAGAATCTTGATATTCGATGAAGCGACCAGCAGCCTTGATTCGCGCAGCGAAAGGCTTATCCAGGAAGCGCTGGAGAAAATCAGGAAAGACCGAACAATCATAATCATTGCCCATAGACTGTCGACAATTCAAAAAGCCGATAAGATTGTCGTGCTGGAGAACGGCAGGGTCATTGAGCAAGGCAGCCATACGCAGTTAGTCGCATTGCGCAAAGGATTATATGCCAAATTGATGGAATTACAGCGGCTCGGAGATGTGGCATAATTTCAAACCCTTATAAACCAATAAGGGTTTTTATTAACCTTGCGGAGATATGGAAATAATCATATTATTTAGACATGGAAAATATAGAACAAAAAATTTCTAAAAAGGTCGCTTTAAAGCAATATTCGACCTTTAAGATCGGCGGAGCAGCCGAATATTATATAGAAATCAAAACCAGGGATGATTTGGCCGCTTCTATTGATTGGGCGGTGCGGGGCAACTTGCCCTTTTTCATATTATCCGGAGGCAGCAACATATTGTTCAGCGACCAAGGCTTTCCCGGCTTGGTTATTAAGATGAAGAACTGCAGATTCATGGCCGACCGTTTGCGGATCAATTGCGAATCAGGCGTTGATTTATGGAAAGCGGTCAAGTTGGGGCTGGAAAACAGCTTGTCGGGATTGGAGTGGGCTTATGGCATTCCGGGGACTGTCGGAGGAGCGGTCAGGGGCAATGCGGGCGCATTCGGCTCCTCGATGAAAGATGTAGTTGCGGATGTTGAAGCATACGACGCGCTGCGCGGGAAATTCATGGTTTTTGAAGGGGAAAAGTGCCATTTTTCCTATCGCGACAGCGTTTTTAAGCATAAACATGAATTGATCATCTGGTCGGTTAAATTATTGCTGGAGAAAGATAAGAGAAACGATATATCCAAGCGTATGCGGGAATTCGGGGCCCGGCGCACGAAAATCCAGCCCTGTGAGCCGAGCGCCGGAAGCATCTTTAAAAACTTGATGTTTGAAGATTTGAAACAGGCCAATCCGCAGATTGCCCGTGCAGCGCAAGAGGAAAATGCCGCCAGGAAAGGCAAGGTTGGAACCGGCTGGCTGATAGACCGGCTCGGCCTGAAGGGCAAAAGCATCGGAGGGGCCAAAATCAGCGAAATCCACGCCAATTTTATCGTCAATACAGGCAGCGCTACTGCGGAAGATGTCATTATGCTGATCAGCTATATCAAACAGCAGGCCCGCGATTCATACGGCATACAATTGCATGAAGAGATAGTTTATGCTGGTTTTTAAAAACAGCCATAGAGAAGAATAGCAAGAGCAAAAGCCACCTAATTTAATTTCGAATGTTCAGTTTCGAATTAGGAATTGAATCTTAATGCTCTAATTCTGTAAAGTTCGAATATTCTTTGATTAAAATTTATCCGGAATTATAATAATCCGTAGATTTGCGCAGCATTTGTCGATTGGCTTGAGTATAATGCATTAACTGATTAATATATATTGTCCGGATCTACGTCGATAATCCAATCCGCAGGCATATTGTTCAGTATTTTTTCAAAAGCCTCGCTTCCGGCGGGATTTTTATTTTTATTCTGGTGCAGAAAGATGACAATTTGCCAGATGTTTTTATCCCTGACCTTATGGATTATCGGACGGCTCGGACCGACAATACGCAAAAACGCGGAATGCGATCCGGACAGGTTCTTCAGTCGGCCGGCTGCCTCCTCGGCTTTTTGCCTGGCTTTTTGTTCATTGCCGCTTTTAACCACAATCTTGATTATCCGGGTAAAGGGCGGATAGCCTGCCTGGCGCCTTGATTCAATCTCTGCAGCGTAAAAAGGGCTGAAATTTTCATTCTGCAGGGCGGAAAAAACCGGGCTGTCGGGATTATATGTCTGGACGATAACCGCGTGGCCGTCCCTGCCCGGATGCGCATCGAGAATCAGGCTGTATGTTTTCCAGGGGGCATTATAATCCGGATAATTCAGCAGCGCGTCAATGTCCAGAAAAGCGGTCAAGCGATGGTTGGAAGGGTGCCAGGCCAATATCTGCTGCGTACCGACCAGGATATCGATCTGGCCGGTATCGAAGCGCTGATAAGTATCCAGGAGGCTTTTTTTGGATTTGGCTGTATCCTGATCGAAAGATTCTATGTTAGCGGAAGGGAAGATTTTCCGTAATTCTATTGCTGCGCGCTCGACTCCCAGGCCGAAGCCTTTTATCCTGTGCGAGCTGCAGGCCGGGCATAATTCGGGCATATTCTCGGTATAATTGCACTGCAGGCAGCGCAATTTTGTATCGGCATAACCCGATAGCGGTACGCTGCAGCGTGGACAGCGCATGATCCGGCCGCAATCCCGGCACATGGTGAAGGTAAAGGTCCCCCTTTTATTGACGCAGACCAGCGCCTGCTTATCATCAGCCAATGCATCCCGCAGCTTTATACGGACCGTGCCGGAAATAATCGAGTAATTGCCACCGGCTATTTCGGCTTTCATATCGGCTATCAGGAACGAACCGAAGCTTGCATCGGACCGGTAATGGTTTTTTATTTTGCCGCTAATCATGAAAGACTGGTATGCGTTAATGCTGGGAGCGGAAGAACCGAACAGCAAGCTGCATTTTTCGATTTTCGACCTCAAATCCGCTATTGTCCTTGCGTCATACCGCGGCGTCATATCCCATTGCTTATAGGATGAATTATGCTCCTGATCGGCGATGATCAGGCCTAAATTCTCAAAACCGAACCATACCGCCATTCTGGTGCCTACGATGATGCGGACTTTTCCGGACAATGCTCCGAAATATGCTTTGGCATACGCTTGCCCGGCGGTTTGGCTGTTGACCAGTCCTGCCGGCACGGCAGGGAATTCTTCAGCTATGATATCGAAAAGTTCCTGTGA
>CAZAFZ010000075.1:0-5560 GCA_964484745.1 uncultured Gammaproteobacteria bacterium
AATTATCCCGCATTCCGCCAAAGGCGGAGATATGCGGGATCCCGCTAACCAAGGAACATGAAAGAGCGGGAGGAATTAGAAAAATTGGAGCACTGGGCTGTATAACCTTTCAATTTTGATCGATGCCTTCTGGCTTATCAAAAAGATCCCTCTATGTCCTTTGAACATCTTCGGGGCGCTCACTCGCACGTTCGCGCTTCTTACTTATAAATCCCTGTCCGCCCGGCATATATTTCCTCAGAACTTCCGGTATTACTACGGAGCCGTCTTCCTGCTGATAATTTTCAATGATGGCGATCAGTGACCTGGGGCTGGCCAGCGCAGTGTTGTTCAAAAGATGGGCGAACTTTCTTTTGCCGCCCTGATCGGTGTATTTGACATTCAGGCGGCGCGCCTGCCAATCGACGAAATTGGAAGCCGAGCCGGTTTCTCCCCAGCGGTCCAAGCCGGGCATCCAGGCTTCCAGGTCAAAAGCCCGGTATTTGCCCGGACTCATGTCGCCGGTGCAGATCTGCAGCTTGCGGTAAGGCAAACCCAATTCGCGGTGCATTTCTTCGGAAATGGAAACCATTTCTTCCTGCAATGCCGTCGATGCATCGATGTCTGCCTTTGACACTACGACTTGTTCGATTTTCATGAACTCATGGACCCGGTAAATCCCTTTAGTATCCTTGCCATAGCTGCCGATTTCCGAGCGGTAGCACTGGCTGAAGCCGCAGACTTTGACCGGCAGTTCGCTTTCGTCCAATACTTCATCGGAAAAATAGGCCAGCAGCGAAGGCTCAGCCGTGCCGACCAGAAATTTTTTGTCTTTACTCACGCTGCCGTCAGCTTCCTTGTCAGATGTCGAAACCTGATAAATCTCGTCGACTGCGCCGTTATATTCGATCCCTTTGAAATATCCGCTGCCGAATAGTGCGAATTGCTTGACCAGCGTCGGGGGAATGACTGGCTTGTAACCTTTCTCCGCCATCTTATGCAGGGCATACAGCATAACCGCCATTACCAGCAAAGCTCCTTCATTTTTCAGGTAATAGCCGCGGTAGCCGCCGACTTTGGCTCCTTTTTCAAAATCGATGATGTCGAGCTCTTTAGCCAAGGCAATATGGTCTTTGGGCTGGAATGGAAATTTGGGCGGTTCGGAAGAGCGGAATATTTCCTGGTTGCCCGAATCATCACGCGCGACCGGAGTATCGGGAGAAGGAACCGTTGGAACCTTGGCCATTTCTTCGGTAAAAAAGTAATCCAATTTGGAATATTCTTTTTCCAGTTCGGCGATTTTGGCCTTTACTTGCCTGCCTTCCTCGATTATTGCGGGTGAAGGCTTTCCGGCTTTGGCCGAATCGGCGATTTCATTGCGCTGCTGCCTTAAATTATCCAAGGCGGCCTGCATTTCCCTTTTCTTGGCATCCAATTCAAGCAGATTATCGACATCAAGCTCAATATTCTTATTATTAGCTGCTTCCTTGATTTTGTCCGGATTTTCCCGGATATAATTTATGTCCACCATATCATCGCGTAACGTGTAACGCAAAACGCGTAACGTTATATTAATTTTTAGTTTTTAATAATTCCTTAACGTATTAATGAATAAAAATATTCATATATCATAAATCATAAATCATTCCTTCTTTCCTTATTTGTATCTTTTCATATTAATTTTACAACATTCAACATTATAAACTTTAAACTATATTTACGTTATACGTTACGCGTTACGCGAAAATGACTTACGACTTAGGACTATGCTTCGGTTTCATCAGCGGGAATATCTGGCATTCGCGCATTGATTTATCCATCAAAAAGGCGAAAACGCGCTCGGACATGCCGAATCCGCAGGTCGGAGGCATGCCGTATTCAAGAGCCTCGACGAATTCATGGTCGAACATCTGGGCTTCCTCGTCGCCGGCTTCACGCAATTTAGACTGCTCTGCGAATCTTTGCTCCTGGTCGAGCGGATCGTTCAATTCGCTGTAGCCGTTGCCAAGTTCCGAACCGGCCATAATGACATGGAAGCGCTGGACAACGTCGGGCTTGCCCGGTAGCTGTTTAGCCAGGGGCGAAACGGCTAACGGCTGGTTGACCAAAAAAACGGGGCCTGCTATTTTTTTCCTGCAATATTTCCAGAGATTGTCGATCGCACGCGTGATGTTAAAGCCTTTCCTGTCATATTCCACCCCTAATTCCCGCAGCTTTTTTTCGATTTCCTCCAAGCCGGCCTTGGCGATATCGATGCCGGTATGCTGCAGCACCGTCTCGCTGTAATCGATCTTACCCCAGGTTTTATCCAAATTTATCTCAAAACCATTGATCATGAAATTATACGTGCCGAACGTATCTTCGGCTACTCGCTTGAAAAGCTCTTCTACAAGCTGCATACCCATTTCATAATCGGCGTAAGCCCAATAGAATTCCATCTGGGTATAATCCTGCAAGTGTTCGGCATCCATTCCTTCGTTCCTGAACTGCCGGCCGATTTCAAATGTTTTTTCCAGTCCGGCGACCATCAATCTTTTCTGCCAAAGCTCTCCCATCGAAATGCGCAGGTATACATCCATATTCAAGGCGTTATAATGGGTAATAAAGGGCTGGGCATCGGCGCCGCCGGCGGTAATTTCCAGCACGGGCGTTTCGACCTCTAAAAATCCTTTGCCGGTCAAAAATGCGCGGATGCTGTCCCAGAACTTCGCCCTTTTTTCGATGAGCTCCTTTATTTCGGGATTAAACAAAATGTCCAGATAGCGTTTTCGCAGCCTTTCCTCTTCGTCCTTAAAACCATGCCATTTATCCGGCAGAGGCCGCAGAGTTTTTGCCAATAATTTCCAGCTCTTGGCGTTTAGGCTTCTTTCGCCCTTGTGGGTCAAAAAAGCCGATCCCTTTATTTCAATAAAGTCCCCGCTATCGGCATAATCCGTAAATAACCTGTAATTCTCCGGCCCGATATCATTTTTCGATAAGGCTATCTGCATTTTCCCCGATGCATCTTCAAGATGGGCAAAAGTCAAATTGCCATGGCCTCTTATTGTCTTCAGGCGCCCGGCAATTGCCAGTTCAGATCCGTTTTTTTCGAATTTATCGAAGTTTTCCAATATTTCGGCGATTAAATGGTCCCTTCCAGATTTCGCCGGAAACGGATCAATGCCGATATTCCTTAATTCCAATAGTTTTTTTATGCGGTCGTCACGCTCACTGACCTTATTTTCAGCCATAAATTAGAGTTAATTAAGCATTATATATGCTTAAATTTTGCATATCTTTAATAAATTACATAATATATTTTAATCAATAATCAGCTTAAAGTCAAAATACTTGACAAATAATCAAAAATTTGCTATTATAAATATTGAGTCTTAAACTCCATGTGAGCGTAGGACTCAAATACAAAAACGGGAAGCTGTAAAAAAGCGGCCCGTTTTTCTTTTATCCGATCAAATATTTATTGGATGTCGATTATTTCAAATTCGATATCACCCTTTGGCGTGGTCACGACTACCCTGTCGCCGACCTTTTTACCGATAAATGCTTTGCCTAACGGCGATTCATTCGAAATTTTTCCTTCCATGGGGTCGACTTCATTAAAGCTGACAATCGTATAATTTTTTTCCGTCTGCCCTGCTCTGACAACAATTCTTGACCCCATCCCGACCTTGTCGCTGCCTATATCGTTTTCCACAACCGTTAAGTTTTTCAGTAAGCTTTTAATTTCTGCGATTCTGCCTTCATTGAATGCCTGCTGCTCCTTAGCCTCCTGGTATTCGGCGTTCTCGCTCAGGTCGCCGAGTTCTTTGGCTTTTTCGATCCGGTCGGCGATTTCTCTGCGCTTGCTTTTAGTTAAAAATTCCAGTTCTTTGACAAGCTTGTCGTATCCGTCGTGCGTAATGATTTGGTCGGTCATAGTGTTTTATATTAATGGCTATATTTATCAAGCATTTAATTAACAATATACCGCATCGGCGCAATTATTGCAACTGGGCATAAATCCGGCGGGTTGGAATTATACGCTTTTTTTATCTTCATTTTTCCCCAGGGAGTCGGCGGTCAGCGCAGCCAAAATTATCATCCCGATGCCCAGCGGATGGTTTAAATAGGGCGAAAACACATTTACAACCGCTATGGCCACTAATCCGATAGCCAGGCCGGCCTTGAATACGGAATCCTTGGCTTCTATCCTTTTGCTGATTCCTGCTATCCGGGCTATCCGTTTGACCAATATAGCGGATTGCCGTAAAGCATCTCTGGCAGAAGCTGAAAAACTGCGGTCTTTATCCACGGTTTGTTTTTCCTCCTTAGGTCTGCCGATAATCAGCTCCAGAATGATAAAAAATAGAACGAATCCATAAGCCAATAGCCCGAAAAATCCGAGCTTGAGCCAAATATCATGCCAGCCCCATTCGAAAGCATAGGTAGTATATTCTCCGTCCGGGCTTTCCTTAAGCACCCTGGGGTCGCTTGAAATATACGTAACTGCTGCTCCGAATCCGCTGCCTAAAATCGGATGCCGGACGATTGCTTTGTCCAAAACGGGCAATAATGCCCAGCGCGACGACGCTCCCGGCTCATCCGTTATCTGGATCGCCCTTTCTCCGATATCGTTAGCGCTGAATTCTCCGAATGGACGCGGCAAGGGGAATTTGACCGCAATGATTATCAAAACGATGCCCAGCAACGCGCCCAGGGCCAACTGGCCGGAAAAAACGATTAACCCGCGCAGGTTTTTTTTGAAAATTATTATTGCCAGCACGGCCATCAGCAGTCCCCCCATGAATAATCCTAGCCAAAAGCTGCGCGAGAGGCTGACTATGATAGCGCCGGACAAGACGCAAAGCCAAGCCAAATATGTCCGGTAAACTCCGGATATGCGTTCTTTAAGGGCAGAGGCGAAGAATAATGCAAAAATAAAATATCCGACAATTATGTAAATATGCGACTGAAAAAATATCCTGTAGAAGCTGGATTCCATCCTGGTGATCTCGCCAACCCCGGTATCGCGCACCCATTTGTAAATGCTTTCGATAAATGGAAACTCATGTGAAAACAAATATACCAGAATTATGGTTTTTGCCGAAAGCCAGGCTAAAGCGGCAAAAAAGATCGACCAGACAGTTTCTAGCGCCTTCCTGCCGTCAATTGATTCATAGGCGGGAAATATCAAGGCGAAATACAGCCATCCGTTCATATCGAAAAAAAGGTTATCGAATGAATAGCCGTTCAAATAACCGTTTACGATGCCCCAAATAATAAAGATAAAGAAAACGATAAAATACGGGTAAAAAACCGAACGGGAAAACTCTATGCGCAACTTACGTTCACGGACGGTTTTAAAAAGCAGACCGGCCAGCCAAACCGACATAAAAATTAAAAATAATGCGATACGGACGGAAAATCTTATGCCGCCTACATCAAGGAAAAATAAATAGCCCTTAGAGCTGATCAGCAATTCCGCCAGTAAAATATAAAAACCGTATCTGATCTCCAGCATGCAGACTGCAAGAAAAAAAATCAGAATTGCCATAAATAAAAAAACGCCGATATTGGGCAAAAAATAGCCGATAAGCGATAA
>CAZAFZ010000076.1:0-5539 GCA_964484745.1 uncultured Gammaproteobacteria bacterium
ATATAAATTTTTTTTGAAGCGGAGTTTTTTGCTTAATTTCGGCATTCGCATATATTATTGTAATGAATTGGCAAGTTTAAGAGTAAAGGCGAAGGTGCTGCCCTGGCCGACTTTGGATTCGGCCCAGATGCGTCCGCCCATCCTCTCGATGATCTCCTTGCAGATGAAGAGGCCAAGGCCGGTTCCTTCGATCTGTTCGGTCTGTTCGGTTTTAACGCGGTAGAATTTGGAAAACAGTTTTTTTACGCTTTCTTCGTCGATTCCGATGCCGTGGTCTTTGATGTAGGTAGTGACTTCACCGCCCTTTATTTCATGGGAGATATGGATGTCGCCGTCGTTCAAGGTGTATTTGACGGCATTGCCGATGAGGTTGACCAGCACCTCTTTAAGCTTGTTGGCATCGGCCAGGACATTCATGTCCTGGCGCGGTTCATCATACAAAATTTTGATGTTCTTCTTGGCAGCCAGCGGTTCAAGCTCCCTGATGACCGTTTGGAAGTTTTCGTTGTACGGCACGGATTTGGCCTCGATCTTCATTTTGCCGCTTTCGCTGCGTGCGACTTCCAGGAGGTCCTGGACCAGCTGGACCAGCCTTTCGTTCGAGGCAAATACCGTATTTAAGGTATTTTTCAGGGTGTCCGACAGGTCGCCGAAAGTGCCTTCCAGCGCCATGGAAATGTAGCCCTTGATGGCCGTGACCGGGGTGCGCAGCTCATGAGCCGCAATGAAAACGAATTCATCTTTAAGTTTTTTGTTTTCATTCAGTACGTTTATCATTTCGTTGAATTCTTCGGCCAGCTCTTCGAATTCGTCGTTGGTTTTGATGTCAACCTTGAATTCAAGATTGCCTTGCTTGATCTGCTCTGAGCCGGCTGCCAGCTTTTCGATCGGCTGGACCACCTGTTTTGCCGAGTAAAGGCTGATAAAAATCACGACGACCAATGTCAATAAAGTGATCAAGGCCGATTGATATAAATATTTATAGAGGATCGAATAAGCATCGCTTTTCGGCCATTCGCTGAAGACGAACCAGCCGAGGTTTTGGTCAAGCAGCTTTCCCGAGAACACGACCTTATCGCCTATCGGATTGTTGTACTCCTCAAGCTTGCTTTCTGATCCGCCTTTGATAACTAAGTTTATTTGGGGGATTTTTTCCAGCTCCTTGGCTTTGTTTTGGAAATTGCTGTTGGAGCTGGCAATGATGTTCGCCTGATCATCGGTAATGTAAACGAATCCTGAGTTGCCAAGCGTAATTTCGCCGATTAGACTGCGGATCGGGGTTAAGTTAACTTCGGCGATGATAATGCCGATCGTTTCCTTGTTGGAATTTTCTATTTGGGAGGCTAATTTGATGGTCGGCTTATCGGGGCCGAAGATGACGGGGCCGATATAATTTTCACCCCTGATCGTTTTTTGGAAAATTTCCTGCATGCTCAGGTTATACATGTTTTCATTCGGACCGGCCGGACGCCTGGCTATTTCATTGCCGAATTTGTCGACAAAAGTAATGCTTTCGGTATCCTGGGACATTGCATAGATCGAATCGATCAGGCTGTTTAATGTTTCCGGACTGATTTCGGTCAATGTTGTAGGCGCAGCATTGACCGTCAGGCCATCGGTTAGCAATTTGGCTTCTTCCCGGAATTCGTCAGGCGAAGCGCCCAGATCGGTGTTGACGACCAAGTGCAGGATTTCGAACTTTTGAGTAAAGAATTTTTTGATTTTTTCCTGCGCATTGCCCAGAGCTAATTCCTGGATCTTTAAGATATTCGCTTGCTGCGAATCGTTGATTTGGTAGAAATTAAAGAGGGTAATAAGGAATAGGGGAATGATCGCGATAAAAATCAAAAGTTTCGAGACTTTAACTCGAAAATTTTTGCCTTTCTTAGGCTTTTTATCTTTTTGCATGGGGTTTGAATTTGAGAACTATTCTGTGGGTATTATAGCAAAATATCCGAGACCGGACAAATATTTGGACAGAACGGGATAAAAATATCAAGTTTGTTTTAAGGTATAGAGTTTATTAACTTGAGACTGGAGAAAAACTATATATTATTGTCATTTCGAGCGCCAGCGAGAAATCCCTTTAAGGTTTTTATGGCTAGCTTGATGGGTTTATCATTGAGATTCTCATCATTTGAAATGACAAAAAAGGATTTTCACGTCTTTATTAATGATTTATTTAAAGAAAATTATTGCAAGCAGGCAGTTACTCTTTCCATTTATCCACATATTGCCCTAGGCCGTATTGGCTGAATTTATTGATGAGTTTTTTTTTGGAGAACAGATACTTGATCAAAGAAGTTAATTCAATAAAATATCGGTTGCCGACAACCTTATAACGTACGCTCTGGGCCTGTACCGCCCTTCTTACAGTCTTATTATTGATACCGCCGACTTTTGCAGATTCAGACATTGTCAACCACAGATGATTATATATCTGGGTTGATTCCAGGATTATCGCATTTTTCGGCTTATTCTTTCTTTTACTTTCATTCTTCCGTTTTTGCTTTGATGCCTTAACTGTAATAATATTATTTTCTTGGCTAGCAGAATTTATAGATTTAAAATATTTTCTAGTCATTTAAGTATATAAATCTGTATACTAAAATAATTAAAAATATTAATTTAAAATAAATTTATTATTTAAGTACACATTTTTGTATACTTAAATAATAATTTTAATCAATATAATTGTTTTATTGTCAATATATAATTATAATGATTATTTTTGTCTATGAATTTTTGGACTTAAGTACCTAAATTATACATTTTAAACTGAATAAATCAATAGTAAAACAGTCGTAAATCATAAGTCAATTAGCCAATAAGTCTCTTGATAATTAGTCAAAATGAATCAGATATTAGATTTAAATACAAGATTTAGTAGTATTAATTAAAAATTAAAGCATTAAGAAATCATTTAGAAATTGAGACTAATTAATGTTATCTAATACCCTCGCTTAATTGTCATTTCGAGCGTGAGCGAGAAATCCCTTTAAGGTTTTTATGGCCAGCATAAGAGATTTCTCATTGCTCAGTCAGCCGGCGGATCCATTCGAAATAACAATGATAAGGTTATCCTCAAGTCACAAAATAGATATTTTACCGTATTAAAGCTTAGGCCAATAATATTTCTAACCTGTAACGAAAAAGGCAAAATATTGTAAAAATATTATATATATGTTATATTTTTTATGAACTTATTGTCGATAAATGTTGCAAGAAAGTAGTGTAACATTTTTTTGTTTGTATCGTATATTTTAAATAGAATCTGAATGGCACTCGATAAAATTCAAGAAAAAATCCTATACTCGCGCCTTGTCAAAAAAGATAAGGACGCATTTATAGAATTTTATAAGCATTATATCGACCAGATCTACCGGTATATCTATTTCAAGGTTGGTACCAGGGAAGAAGCCGAGGATCTGACTTCATCCTTTTTTATCAGGGTATGGAATACGATTCAGGAAGGCAGGGTAACGGAACAGGCAACCTTAAAATCTTATTTTTATACAATCGCGCGCAACCTGGTAATCGACCATTACCGCAAGAGCGCTAACATGGCGATCCCGCTGCCCGAAGATTCCGACCGCTGCAATCAGGACGGTTTTGCGGACAACCTGAAAATCAGAAAATCGGATCCGGATTATATAGACCATCAGCAGAACATCGAACAGAAAATCGACGACAGCCGGCATATCGAACTGATCAAGGCGAAAATTTTCGAGCTTAAAGATGAATACAGGGAAGTGATCATATTAAAATACCTTGAGGATCTGCCGGTGAAGGAAATTGCCATGATCATAGACAAGACAGTCCCCAACACGCGAGTATTGGCCCATAGGGCTCTAAAGGCCTTGCGGGAATTGATAGAAAAAGAAATATAAATATGCAAAACGGCGAATTAGCCAAAAAAATAAAACTGCTTGTTGAGATTAAGCCCGACGATGATTGGAAGCAGTCCAATCTGGAAATATTGGCGAGCCAGATAAGTTTTGTTTCCGGTTCAACTATTGAGGCGCGCAAAGAAAAGCTGGAGATCAGGCCCTTCGAATATTATGCCGCTTTCATATCCAATGCATTCGGCAGAATTTTCATCAGGCCGGCATTATCGGTAGCCGTTGTAACGGCTGCTTTTTTGGTTTTGGCGGCAGTCAGCCTTAAAGCTTCGACCGAAACCGTACCGGGCGATTCCTTGTATATTGCCAAAAAGGTCAGTGAAAAAACCCAGCTTGCCTTGACTTTCAGCGAAAAGGAAAAGGCCAAGCTGGAAATATCATTTGCCGGCAACCGGACCAAAGAAATCGTTAAGATCATGGAGCAGGCAGAAAACCAGGACGGGGTGAAGCAGGACCAGGTTGAAATGCTTACTCAGGAATTCAGAAAGGAAATCAATTCATCGCGCGAAAGGCTGGCCAGAATTTCCGTGGAGACTGATCAGTCTGCAGGGAATAACAATGATGTGAAAGTTCAAGCTCCTGCCAGGCAGGAAAACGGCGAAGATGTCCAGGCCGGACAGACAAACGCAGAACCGGAAGTGTTCAGCGCAAATATCGACAAAGAAGAGCAGGGAATTGAGATATCGGAAGGCCAAAAAACTCCTCCGGCAGAAAACGCCGACAATCCGAAGGCCAGCACGACAACCGACAGCAGCGAGCAGCAAGCCGAAACAGGAGAGTCGGCCAAGAAGCTGGACGAAGCCGAACAGCTCTTTGATTCCAGCGACTACAGCGGAACGATCGACAAGCTTGAGGAAGCGGGAGAAATGCTCGACCAGGCCAAGTCGGAAGGCGAAGTCAAAGGCGATTTCCAGAGCGCTTCGACGGATGCGACAACGACGCAATAGTTCGCAAAACGCGTAACGCGTAACGTAACATAATCCGAATGCTCCGAATTAGTATCCGAATGCCCCGAATGATGCCATCCGAAAAATAATAAAGAAATCCTAATCCAGAACATATTTTTGTCATTGCGAGCGACAGCGAAGCAATCTCAGATTAGATCAACCTATGGCGCTTCATGCCGATCGCAAAAACAAAAATTAAATATTTCCGCTGATTGAAAATATACCCCATGCTTAGAAGCGCAAATTAACGCAAATTTTAAGCAAATTAACGCAAATTATTTGTTTAATTGGGTTAATGTTTTTTATTCGGATATAAAATTAATTATTCGGATAAAAAATTCGGAGCATTCGGATTTAATTCGTAGATTCGGATTATAGCCATTATAGCCTTAGTGCTGATTAGTTTTTGCCCTGCGGGCCAAAAATAATCCGCATTAACCGCACTCCACGCGGCACGCGGCCACTCCGCTTAGCGGGGTATGGCAGACCATAAAGGTCGTTTTCATGGACTAGTACCATGGAAGTCCTGCCTAAATAATTAAATTAAATGCTTTAAAAGCCAATGATGTAAATAATGCAGTAGATCGGCTACAAACCCCACACTTATGTGAATAAGCGTTCCTTCAATAGGAATAGCCAAAGCTGTCATTGCGAGGAGCGCAAGCGACGCGGCAATCTGAAATTATCAAA
>CAZAFZ010000077.1:0-5487 GCA_964484745.1 uncultured Gammaproteobacteria bacterium
CGTCGACGCCGGAACCGTCCCGGATCACGTCGACGATCTGCTCCTGGGTCGCGCGGTATTGCTCCTGGGTCGCGCGGTGGGTTTCGGCCAGTTTATTATCCAAAGCATCTCTCAGCTCCTTATTCTGTTCCGAAACCTGCGATAACCGCTCAAGCATGGCCGTAATCTTATCCCCATCGCCGCTGTCTTTTTTGCGTAAAAGCAGATAAATGACGATAAAGATGCCGATTAGCAATAAAACCAGTAAGATTATCGAGAAATCCATTGTCATATGCTTATGAATTTAATGATTTACCTGCATCAAGTTTAACAATATTGGAAATTGGTGGCAAGTAAATTCGATTACCGAGAAACCTTTTTCTGCCGGTCTTTTTCCAAATAATAGCCCCGATCGCGATTATTTTGATTTTCCGCTCCGAATACTTGCCATGATTTTGAAATTAATGTAAAATATATTTCATTATTGCTAATCCGCAAATCCGCGAATCCGCAACAAATATTACAAATGTTTAAATGGAATATTTGCAGCGCTCGCGGATAAGTTTGTTAATTTGCGGCGAAAGATATGAAAAACAAAAACTCTATCATTATCAAGGGCGCAAGGGTCCATAACCTTAAGAATGTCGACGTAGAAATACCCAGGGATAAAATGGTGGTGATAACCGGAATTTCCGGCTCCGGAAAATCATCCCTGGCTTTTGATACGATTTATGCCGAAGGGCAAAGAAGGTACGTCGAGTCGCTGTCGGCATATGCCAGGCAATTCATCGGCTTGATGGACAAGCCGGATGTCGACCTGATCGAAGGCCTTTCGCCGGCGATTTCCATTGACCAAAAATCCGCGTCCCATAATCCCCGTTCAACCGTCGGTACGGTAACGGAAATATACGATTATCTGCGCCTGCTCTATGCCCGCACCGGGGAGCCGCACTGCCCCAGCTGCAATAAGCCGATCAGAAGCTATACCATCGATGAGATCGTGGAAAGCATCATGAAAAAATACGCCAACCAGGACCTCTATGTATTTTCACCGCTTATCAAGGGCAAAAAGGGCGAACACAAGAAAACCATGGAAAAAATTCGGGAAGCGGGTTTTGCGCGCATCAGGCTGGACGGAGCCATCTATCCGCTGGAAGAAGCCGAAGACATGACGATCGACAAAATGAAAAAACATACGCTGGAAATAGTCGTCGACCGCTTGACGGCGGGAACGGCCAAGGAAGACAGGGCCCGCTTGAATGAAGCCGTGGAAAAAGCGCTGGACCTTTCGAACGGCAGCGTCACCGTCGCCCTGGCCAATCCTCCGAAATTCGTCGACGAATTGGAAAAATACGCCGACGAGGAAGGCCGGAGCGGACCGAAAGAGCGCCGCGCGAAAAAAGGCGTCTCAAAGATGAAAATGGGCAAAGAAGATTTTGAAACCGCCTATTCGCGGCTGTTCGCCTGCCCGGACTGCGAGATCAGCTTGCCGGAAATAGAGCCGCGGCTTTTTTCCTTCAACAATCCCCACGGCGCCTGCCCCGAATGCGGAGGATTGGGCACCAAGATGGAAATCGATCCGGATTTGATCCTTAACCGCAACCTGACGCTGGCCCAGGGAGCAATCCGGCCCTGGTCGCACGGAACGGTTACTGGCCAGACCTGGCTTTTGCGGATACTCGGAACTGTTGCCCAAAAAAACGGCTTTGACCTTAATACGCCGCTGAAAAACCTGAACAAAAAGCAGATGGATATAGTGCTCTACGGAACAGGAGACAAAAATTATAACGTTTCCTACGAAAGCGACCGCTTTTCCGGCGAGCTGACGACCGAATTCGAAGGCGTCGTAAACAACCTGGAGCGCCGCTACCGCCAGACCGAATCGGATTATGTCCGGAGGGAAATCGAAAATTACATGCGGGTGCTGCCCTGCCCTGCCTGCGAAGGCAAACGACTGCGGCCGGAAGCGCTTTCCATCAGGGTTGACGGGCAGAATATCCATGACGTAACCTCCAGGTCAATTGTCGACGCGCGAGATTTTTTCATCGCCTTGGAAAATTCGAACTTCATGACTGCCCGCAGGAAAAAAATCGCGGCGCAGATTCTCAAGGAAATCAGGTCCCGGATCGACTTCCTCCTGAACGTGGGGCTGGATTACCTGACGCTCAGCCGGGCCGCCAATACCCTGTCCGGCGGAGAGGCCCAGCGGATCCGCCTGGCAACCCAGATCGGTTCGGCTTTGGTCGGAGTGCTATACGTACTTGATGAGCCTTCGATCGGGCTGCACCAAAAAGACAACGACAAGCTCATTGCTACCCTGCAAAGCCTGCGCAATCTGGGCAATACCGTTATTGTCGTGGAACACGATGAAGCGACGATCATGGCTTCCGACTGGATAGTCGATGTCGGCCCCGGCGCCGGCGAGCATGGCGGAGAGATAATCATGTCGGGCACTCCTCTGGCGCTGTCCAAAAATCCAAAATCCATCACCGGCCAATACTTATCCGGTAAAAAATCGATCGAACAGCCTAAAAAATACCGGGCGGGCAACGGCAAAGCCTTGACAGTGCGCGGAGCCAGGGAAAATAATTTGAAAAATATCGATGTTACCATACCGCTCGGCAGATTCGTGGCGATTACCGGGGTTTCCGGCTCGGGAAAATCAACCCTAATGACCGATATACTATCCAAAGCCCTAAGCCGCCATTTTCACCGCGCCAAAGAAATTCCGGGAATCCATGACGGAATCGAGGGTTTGCAATATTTGGATAAGGTCATATCCATAGACCAATCGCCGATCGGCCGGACTCCGAGGTCCAATCCGGCTACGTACACCGGAGCCTTTACTCCGATCCGGGAATTATTCGCCGCCCTGCCCGAAGCCAGGATCAGGGGCTATAAAGCCGGGCGATTTTCATTCAACGTGCCGGGAGGACGCTGCGAAGCTTGCTCGGGCGACGGATTGGTCAAGATCGAAATGCAATTCCTGCCGGATGTGTATGTCGAATGCGAAGTCTGCCACGGTACCCGCTATAACAAGGAAGCGCTTGAGATCCATTATAAAGGCAAAAACATCTCCGATGTATTGAATATGACCGTAGAGGAAGCCGCCAAATTCTTCTTTAATATCCCGGCGATCAGCCAGAAGCTGCAAACCCTGTCGGAAGTGGGTTTGGGATACATCAAACTCGGCCAATCGGCCACTACCCTGTCGGGAGGAGAAGCCCAGAGGGTAAAGCTGGCAACCGAATTATCGCGCCGGGCTACCGGCAAGACGCTCTATATCCTTGACGAACCGACTACCGGATTGCATTTTGACGACACAAAACGCTTGCTTTCAGTGCTGCATAAACTGGTAGACAAGGGCAATTCAATATTGATTATTGAACATAATTTGGACGTAATCAAATCAGTCGACCACATAATCGACCTCGGGCCCGGGGGCGGCGACCGCGGAGGAGAAGTTATCGCCCAGGGGACGCCCAAGGAAGTTGCGCGCGATAAAAAGAGCTATACCGGCCAGTATCTGGCAAAAATATTGAAATAAATCCCATTAAATACCAAGAAGGCGGCTACCGGCCGTCTTTTTAAATTGCATTAAAAAAGGGCCACAATGCGTCTGTGGCCCGATGGCATGAAGAGCTGGCACTATCCCCCGGCTTGGCGGAAAGCTATTTTTTTCGTCGCCCCCTTTTCCGGAAAAGGAGGAACACCGGAGGCGAGTGCTTACGCTCCATCCATGCCGCGCCCAAACCGTACCGCAACAAACCTGGCTCTGCCTTGGTTTTTCCGGCAGCATTTTTTAGCCGCTGTTTGCGCGGTCACTCCAGTTTGGGACTTAAATTTATGGCTTTATATTATAACAAAATCTAAGAATATGTCAAGTATCATTAACCCATACATAATAATTTATCTAATATTAAATATTATTTATTTACCAGATCTTGCTATTTTATTTAATCATGAAAAGCCTTGGCTGTAAACACCAATATTTCCACTTCTTTGTCGTTTTTATAGCAGTTTGGGGGCAATCCCGCTTTTTGCCAGCATAACTGGCTTAAAAATTCTTCCTTGTCCCATCCGGTTTCGCTTGCAACCTGGGGTAAAAATACCCCGGACTGCCCGCCCTTTCTTACCACTACGCCGTGCGTGCCCAAAACAATATCCTGCCAGCTTGCGATTTTTACCGGCACCGACAGTACGCTGACTTCATATTCAATATCGGCCAGCTCTTTTTCTTTGACCGGCTGAAAGCGGTGGTCCGCCGATGCCGCGGCGACCGCCATCTCCCTGACAACCTGCCATAACGGAAGGCCGGTCGGAGCGAACCGCCCGATGCAGCCGCGCAAATCGCCATTTTTCGTCAGCGTTACGAAGGCTCCTTCCTGTTCGTTAAGCCTTTCATCCGTGATATCGAATTCAGCAACTTTACCGTTCTTTACATAGCTCTCTACCGTTTCTTTGGCGATCTTTAAAAGCACCGCTTTTTGGTTTTCGCTTAATTCGCCCTGTTCGGCTGCCGCCTCCGTTTCCCGCATTGAGCGGTTATCCGGCCCCCGGTCCGAATAAAACGCAACCGCGCCATAGCCGACTACCCGGCCCTTGTCTCCTATCTCGGCATCGCCGCTGTTGGCGTAATGCAAAATTTCGGCTGTCCAATTTTTATCTCCAGCCATCTGCATAGCGGTCTTGACGCCGTCTATGCCGCAAAGCAAGGTATCTTCATCGGGTATGCCGGCCGCTTCGGTATCCGCCGCATGCTTCTCCAAGCCGGCAATATCCAACGAACTGACTAATCTAAGAGTTTCCCTGTCCAGCCGGTGGGCATCCTCATAGCTCGGATAATGAGACATATCCGATGATACCACCAGCAAATCGTTCTCGCCCATCACGGCTTCAAGAACATTGGCCAATTGGGCATAGCCGTATTCTTGCCTGTTGCCGAAGAACATCGGTACGATCCTGAATCCGCCTTCAAGGACGCTCTGCAGAAAAGGCAGCTGCACTTCAAGCGTATGGTCGTGCAGATGCGCCTCCGGAATGAATTTGATCGCGCTGTCCATTCCGGCCATTTTAGCCGCCAGCTCCTTATTCAATGCAACCAAGCCCAGCGGTGTTTGCCAGGCGTCCGAATCGTCAAGGGCGATGCCTTCAAAAAATTCGGAATGCGAATTGCAGATCAAAAAAACATTGTCGTAGCTTCTGCCCTTTATTTCCCTATAGCCATAGGCGGCTACGGGAGCGCTGTAATCGTAGCCGGCATGCGGAACCATGATGGCACGGACCGCCTCCTGTTCATGCCCGGGCAAAGGAGTTCCGGCTTCCTGCAAATATCCGTTTATTTTTAATTTCAGCCTGTCGGCATCGGCCGGATAGAACGAACCGGCGACCGAAGGCTGTCTGATTTTTTTCGGCATATTTTCAGCCTCCTGCTTTTGGCAGGAAGAAGCAATAATAATTATGAATAATAATATTGATAAATAAATTGATTTAAAAAATATATTTGCT
>CAZAFZ010000078.1:0-5443 GCA_964484745.1 uncultured Gammaproteobacteria bacterium
CAGCCATGTTTCGCTTGGATCGCAGGTACCGTCTCCGCAGCAGCCAGCCGTTCCGCAATCCGGATCATCTGTGGCAGTGCAACCCGATGGGCATACGCTATTGCAGCCGTCTGGCATGCAGGTTATTTTCGTGACTTGAATCGGCCCCGGCGGCGAAGGTTCGTAGGCGAAATTATCCGCAACATCAACGATATGCAGTCCGTACCACCAAACGCCGACAGCCGGCGAATCCGTTAAAGTTCCATTTGCGCTCAATCCCGAAATATTCTGGCTCGCAACCTGCGTCCAGCCCGCAGGATCCGGAGAGCCTGCCGAATCACTGGTTCTCCAGAGTTCGGCGCTTTTTAAGCCGTAATTATCCGTAGCGCTCCAGTTAGCCGTAATTGAAGTTAAGGTTGTTGTCGGAGAAATGGAAAACGCGGTTGCAACCGGCTTGATCGTATCGTCCAATTCATCCGTGCTCCCGTCGCAGTCATCGTCTATTCCATTGCCGAAAATTTCCAGCGCTCCGGGATGGACCGCGGCATTGGCATCATTGCAATCGGCCTCCGGATGCGTGCAAATCGGCAAACCCGGGCTGCCGTAGCCGTCGAGGTCGTTATCTACGCAGACCAGCGGACAATCGATAGGACAGCTGGTTGAATCCTCGCCCGGATTGCAGGTGCCATCACCGCAGCATCCGGCCGTTCCGCAATCAGGATCCTCGGCAGACGTGCACATTGTCGGGCAATTTGCATTGCAACCATCCGGTGTGCAGATGATTTTTATGATTTTTATGGGGCCGGGCGGGCTGGGTTCCTGGGACCAATTTCCGGCTGCATCAATCACATGCAAGCCGTACCACCAGGTGCCTACGGCCGGGTTATCGGTGAAATTACCGTTGGCGCTTAAACCATTCAAATCCTTGGAGCTTACCTGGACCCAGCTGGCAGGATCAGGGCTTCCGGAGATATCGGAAGCGCGCCAGAGCTCAACATTTTTTAAGTAGAAATTATCGGAAACGTCGTAAAATGCCGTAATGGTCATGGATGTCATTGCCGGAGCAACATTAAAAGAAAGAATTTGCGGAGGAGTCGGATCGTTTATTTCATCGATAATGCCGTCGCAATTATCGTCGATTCCATTGCCGTATATATCGACAGCTCCCGGATTGATGTTCTTGTTCGAGTCATTGCAGTCATTCTGCTCATAAGTGCATCCGTTGGCGGTCCCGCAAGCCGGGCAGACTCCATAGCCGTCAGTATCGTTATCGGTGCAGGATAGGACAATATTGATTGTATAGCTTTTTGTGGCTGAACTTAATCCGTCGCTGACAGTTAACTTTAGGTTATAGCTGCCTAGCGAACCGGCGGCGGAAGCGGTTATTTTACGGTTGGTGGCATTGAAAAATTCCATTACAGGCGGCGCAGACCAGCCGGTCCAACTCGTTCCGGAAGTGTCCAGCACCCAGGAAATCGGATCGCCATCCACGTCATAAGCGGAAACCGTTGCGCTATAAGGCGCGCCTTCTTTGCCGTTGGGCAGGAAGGCGGTGAAGATGGCCGGAGGGTTGTTGATCGACGAAGTTTTAGTGCAGAAGCCTCCAGTTACGCTAAGGCCTGTTTCGGTAAACGAGCACAAACGGTAATTCAAGGCGTTATCTTCGACATAATACTGATAAACGATGCTGCCGGGAGGCAAATCGTCGGGGAGTGTGGTTGCAAATTCCTTAGTGACTTCATTCCAGCATGTTGCCGGGCTGAAGCCGGAACATTCGCCTAGTTTATTGACCGGGTCGGTGGGCAGCACGGTGTTCAGTTCACGGCCGAAAGTAATTTGCCAGCTTGGCCAAACCGAAAGGGTGTTTTGCTTGATATATGTCCCTGCTTTCAGGGCAGGGTACTTCCCGTTTTTTACAAAATAGCTATTGAGCACATCCCCCATGTCGGTTATATCGGCCAGTCTTTTCGTATCGCGCACCACTTCCGCCTTGATCATAACAGCCGGATCGGACCTGGTGCAATAGCTTGATTTCGGGCAGTCGGTGTCAGCGGCGCAATATATGCCGGCATCGCCCGTACAGACTCCTTCCGCAGAGATATTTTTATTGAATTTCCATTCATCCAGAATTTTGCCGAAAATATCAACAGTCGACCTCTCGGGTTCTTGCGTATAGGAAATAATATAGATGTTGGTATACAGATTCCCCCCGTCCACATTACCGGCATTGACGTAAACGGTACGCCCATCGCGAACCGCGCCATAATTATCAACTTTTATGGACTGGGGCGATCCTTGTTTTTGGATATTTTCCCTGTACCAGCGCAAAGAAGAAAAGTGATCCGGATTTGGCATTATCCGTATCCCAATAGCGTCCGGAGCAACTGCCGATATATCGCTTTTATTTGATAAGATAAGGAATGATGAAAAAATAATGAAAACCGCCAAGTAAAGCAATATTTTTTTACCCGTTATCCGCATATGCAGCAATAGAACAAAATAAATGTTAGGGATAGTTTATTAACATTTATTATAACATAAATTTGATAATTATTAAAAATCACTATTGAAATAATAAATATCCTGATAATTGCAGGATATTCAAAATCCAACCTAAATATGTTATTGAATCGGATTTTTTTCGCTATTAATTCATCTCTGAAAAATATTCCAGAGCCCTACTGCCATGAAGCCGGAGCCTCCCAGGCAATTTCAGAATTTTTTGCTAATGACGCCGGATAATGCGCTTCCCAGCAGGACAGCAATCCGGGCTTTGTCGCTTAGCTCGGCGAGAATATTGTTATGAACGCCGTTATTTAAAATATCCAAGCTTAGCTGGAAAAAGCGCCTATATTGTTCAGATATCAAGGATATCTTCCTTCAGATTTTTTCCAGCTTAAGCGATGCGGAAAAAAAATAAAAAACAGCAGTTATTCTCCGGGGTTCATTTGATTTGCTGCAGTCCCAGCTCAATGCCATTGTCCATGCGATGCTTCGCTTGTTCATCAAAGGATTCGACGCCAACCTTGAGATGTTCTAATCGGTCGATAATATGAGGGAAAAACGCATGCCCTTTCAGATTAACGATTTGTTGCGCTATCGCTTCGATCGCCTTTTGATCATCAAGATTGGGCGCCTGCGCCAACTTAATAAGGTATGCAATTTGTTTCTCCGGACCTTCTTGTTCGATTTGTTCTCGCATATAATTTAATTAATTATTAATTCGTTTGCCCGGCGCCGGCCATGGCTGTATTTTTGGATTTGAAGAAAAAATAGCCCACCACGATAAAGGTAATTATCGGAGATAAAAAGCTGGGGATTTCAAGGCCAAAACTGTCCAGCAGCATGGTCAGCCCCAGGAATAATATCGAATACATCGCTCCGTTTTTCAGATAGGCGTATTTTTTTATTTTTTCAACACCCTTGATGGTCAATTGTCTGACGATAATGGCGCCCAACCCGTTGCCTAAAACTATGAGAGGAACCGATAGCGTAAAAGCGAATGCTCCGACAACGCCGTCGATCGAGAATGAAGCGTCCAAGACTTCAAGATAGAGAAGCTTGCTTAAGTCCGACAAGCCGTTTCGGCCGCCCCTTAAATCTTCTTCAGCATGCTCCGCATGCTGCTTAAAGCCATGCGTGATAAAAAAGGCCGTTGAGCCGATCGTGGCGGCAAAGGCCATCATCGGGTCGGCCTTGAGGGCAAACCAGACGATAACCGCTAAAAAAAAGGATGCGACGGCAAAGAACCAGGCACCTTGCCTTGAAAAAAATTTTTCACCCGGCAGGCCGTATTTTTTAGGTTCAACAAAAAGCCAGTGGAAAAACAGCAGCACCAGAAATACCCCGCCTCCGAGCAAGAGCAGGGGAGATGATTTTTCAACCGCCTCCATGATGTGCGGATCATTGCTGAAAGCCGCGGTAAAAGAGCCCAGCAAGCCGATTGCAGGGTTGGCCAGCCAGACTATCAGCCAGGGGAGCAGCCCTCTCAGCGCGAAAACAGCAATGAATATCCCCCAAGTCAGAAACCATTTTCTGGCTTTTTCTCCGACCGTTGATAATACTTCGGCGTTTACTACGGCATTATCAATGCTGGAAACGGTTTCAAAGAGGCAGAGTCCAAGAATAATCAATACCACCGAAAACAGATCCATACGGCAAAGTTTAATTTAACGAGATAATATGTTAATATTGCTGATATAATTGTATTATAATATTATTGCTAGTTCAAGGATGTTTGCGGGAGTTATTTTGTAAATATATCAATTTTCGCATCTTTAATTTCAAATAAATTGCGCGATTCTTGAATGATTATCAAATATGCCGGTGTTAGCGGTCAATAAAAGGGCAAAATTCGATTACGAAATCCTCGAAACTTACGAAGCGGGGCTGGTTATGCTTGGCCATGAAGTGAAGTCGGTTAAAACAGGACACATCAGCCTTAAGGGATCTTACGTTACTCTTAAAGTTGGTGAAAAAAAACTGCCGGTTGCCTACCTGATTAACGCCCATATCCCGCTATATAAACATGCAGGAAGATTGCAGGGATATGACCCTGACCGTTCCAGAAAGCTGCTTCTAAAGAAGAAAGAGATCAATTATTTGATCGGTAAAAAGCAGGAGCAGGGCTTGACATTAGTGCCAATAAAGTTGTATACTAGGAAAGGTTTCATCAAGCTCGAATTCGGAATCGGTAAAGGCAAAAAGAAGCACGACAAAAGGGAAGCGATCAAAAAAAGGGAAACGGACAGGAAAATCAGGATGCTGACAAAGAGAAAAAGAGAATAAATAGTCATTAGTCGTTAGTCGAAAGTCGTTAGTCATATTGATTTATTTTTTATTTTTCAATGACTAATGACTAGGGCTAATGACTTAGGACTTAATAATGGGGATGATCGGCTTCGATGGTAAATGGTCCTTTGGGCATTCGGAACGCGAGTATCGGCAGTCGCGCGAATCACGCCGATAAAACATAAGTGCAAAAACATTTGCCAGCAAGGTGAAGAACGGCGTTTTCGCAGTTCCAACCTTCGCTCCTGTCGCAGCTTAAATCAAGCTCGCGGCCATCCGTCCCGCGAAGTCCCATAGCGGTTAACGGGTGTCATTTATGGGAATAGGCTAGTCTGAGGCTTTCGCTTTCTAGCCGAAATTCAGAAAGCTGGTTACAGTCTTTTTTGGCGGCTTCAAGGGCAGTAACAAGACTTCAAACCGCCTACTTTCGTAAACGTGCTCAGAGGAATTTGCCAGACGCGGGTTCGATTCCCGCCATCTCCACCTAAAAAAATTAAATTGTAAAGATCAAAATGCAAAATTATTGAAATTATTCCGTCCCACGTATCTGGGACTTCATGATTTTTCATTTTGATTTTTTATTTTTAATTTTTATTTGCCCAGGTGGTGGAACTGGTCTACACAAGAGACTTAAAATCTCTCGGGAGCAATCCCTTGCGGGTTCGAGTCCCGC
>CAZAFZ010000079.1:0-5393 GCA_964484745.1 uncultured Gammaproteobacteria bacterium
CCAGGGAGTCCCGGGTGCCGGCCCCAATGCCAATAATGGCCTGGGCCAGAAAAAGCGCCCGCGGGGCCGCCAGCGCGACCGGCAACGGTAAAAATAACCCCCAGCATCGGGGCTGCAATTTCCCGCGCCTATGGTCTTTCCGGCTCTCTAAGCCGGGCACCTTGCTTCTGGCGCCGGGCATCTCACTGCCCCGCAGAACCAGGGCCCATCCATGCGGCCCCCAAGACCTAATTTATTAGAGCAGTAACCCGGGGCGAACAGAATTTGAATAGATAGCCCCGGGCAATCTCCAACACCATCACCAAAGGATGATAAAATGATATATGGAAAATAGGTCTGGCAGGCGCCTAAAGATCAGGGCTAAAAACCCTAAGCGAGTCTGCCCGGCAGGACCTACTGCCGTTAAGCTAAAAAAGCGAAAATAGGCGGGTAATCCACCTTTTGAAATCTGCGAACCGGAAATGCCGGCAAGCGGAAACTAGAAAGCCCAGGCTAACGGCCAGATCCTTGAAAAAGAGGGATGGCACCTAGCAAAGCGGATAAAAAATAAGTCCGGGAGACGCTGAATTTTCCCGGACTTTTCAATTTATGTTCAAGCAGGGTAAAATATACTTAATATAATAAATAATAAAATATATGAACAATAACAAATCACCTGAGTTGTGGGACAAGAAATTATTCCCTGAAATGCCTGAAAAAGAATTTATTGATGAATCTAGATATGAAAATTTTATACTTAAGGCCAAAAAAGTCAATGAAGGTAACCGGGGCACGATAAACCTGGTAGAAACCAAAGACTTGCCTGAGGAATTATTGATGAATGCAGATTTAGAAGATAGCTTAGAAATAGGGAAAAATCCTGAATTCGCAATGAAAATGTTAAAAATTTATTCAAGCGGAGAAGGCAGAAGGGAGTTTGAAATGCAACAAAAAGCATATGATATCATCGCACGGCGCTCTCGCGAAGAGAAAGGAAAGGATTTTGCAAAAATTCCAAAGCCTATTTTTTTCAAGGAAGTAAAAATTACTAACCCTGCACTTATTGAAAAATTAAAATCTGAAGGTGTAATCATTTATCAGAATAAAGCGGAAATAATAATTATGGACTATGTGCATGGCGAGGATTTTGCTACCCGTATCTATAAGGAGGTTGTTAAAAGGCATTCGAAAACTACCGATATGCTTGATTCCAGCAGAAATTTACACGAGCATCACCTTAAAGAGCTGATTGCTAGAGTAGGTGAAGCATTGGATTTTGAAGCACCAGGCAAAAAAAGTCGGGATATGGGTTTAAGAAATTATGAAGAGGAGGCTGTAAATAAGAGTAATATGAAAAAAATATTGAAATATTTGGAAAGCAGCGATTTTGTTTTAGATGAAAATATAATCAAGAAATTAAAAAATAGCATGGAAGCTTTGCACGAGCAAGGATTTTATCATGGAGATGCCCATGAAAGAAATATTATGCTAGACAACGGGGATGTTTATTTGGTTGATTTTGGTAGTTCTTACTTGAAAGGAGAAAATATCGAATTAATCCATGGCGGCCACAGGCTAGTTAGTGATGATACGGTTATTAGAAGATATGAAACTTTAACCTTAAAACAAAGGACCGAAGAAAAGGATATAATTGAATTAAAATTGAAAATTAAAAAATTAAAATCCAAGCTTGGGAATAATGCAGGTTGGATGGAATTTAGTAGTAATTTGCGAGAAAACACCGGTCAAGACATAGTAACTTTGCTCGATGAATTATCTAAAAAATCCAAAATTACCCCAACCAATGATTTATACTGGGATTTAATTATTACGGCCCTACATGAATTGTATTTATTTGGAAGAGATGCGAACCGGCAAATAGAAATATTTTTAGAAAATCCACCGGCTGGCATTATTTATAGTGCAAAGGTCAATAGAGATTTGGACATATTAAGAAATATTATCAAGAAAGAAGAAAAAGAATAAAAATAGTTACTATATTAATATAGCCGCCTCTAAAAAGAAGCGGCTTTTAATAATATTATTTTTATTGCCTGGCGTTTTCCAACAATTTTTCAATGATTTTTTGTACCAGAGTTTTGGCATCCAGGCGCATGCAAAATCGTCCATAGGGGGAGAAGTAGTAAAGGAACATAGCCCTGTTTCCTTTTTCAATTCTGCAGAGGGTGGGGTAAATTCTTGCTTCGCTCAAGAGACGTGTTGGAAATAAAATAAATTTGGCGATATCGGTTCCAAATAATCTTTTAATACCGCCGAAAATCATTTTTTCAACATCAGGACTTTCAGCAAAATTTTTGAATTTTTCAATTTCATTCCGGTTTTCCGGAATTTTTTCGGGATGGATTCCCGGATCAGAGGAGGGGATGATTTTCGGGGATCGCTGTCCGAGAAGCACTAGCTTATAAAATTGTCCGCCGTATTTACTCTGTTTTTTTACCTTTTTAACCCAGATGAGATGGGATTTCTCAATTATCAGATTCCATATAAATCTTTCCGCTGTCTCGACGACTTTTTGGGGGCCGATTCCCAGTCCGCAGACGGGGTAGCCATCGACGACCCATAGACTGATCGTTTTTATGATCTTTTGAGATTGGTCTAAAAGGATTAGAAGGATCTGGTTTTCCTTGATGGGGTATACTTTTATTTCCGCAGCATCCGGATTTTGCTTGTGTATTACCTGGATATAATCAGGTTTTTGTTTTAATCTAATCCGTTCCAGGAAAGAAATTCTTTTCCTCACCGGCAACTTTGGGTCGGTTGCTTCAGCGCTTTCCTTTTTCAAGATTATGCCTCCGTCCGTTTTGCGTTTACGATTTTGAAGGACCGTGGAGATGATAAAATAAAGATAGCATATATCGCGATTTTTTTCAAGATAGATTGCCTTAAGCCATGAATTGGCGATAATTTATTTTTTGCATTCAAAATGGTATAATATTGCCAAGGAGCGGAGCGCAGAGATCCTAATTATTTGTATTATGGCAAAACGCAAAAAAAAGTTTTTTAAAAACTTCAAGAAGAGCAAGAACCTTTTTAATTCAATCAGTCTGCCGGAAATGCCCTCAATCGACATTGATCCTGAAGTAAAACGCGGAATATTTTCAGTATTAGTCATCGTAGTGGGAGCAATCGGCATTCTCGGGCTTTTTGATATGGCCGGATTGCTCGGCCAGTATTATATCAAGGTTACCGCTCTGGCTTTCGGCTGGGGCAAGGCATATGTTCCATTTCTTCTGATAATTTTGGGATTTTTGATTTACAAAAAAGACGATTACCAGCTTAAAGGGGTAAATTATGCCGGTCTGCTGCTTTTGATATTTTCTTTTCAGGCGCTCTTGGAGCTTTTCGTATCGCGCGAACTGTGGAGGGAAGCCTTGGCTGAAGGATATGGCGGCGGTTATCTCGGTTATTATATCGGCAGCGGTTCAGTTAAGCTCATGGGAATTTACGCGTCATATCTCGTGGCAATCGCGCTGATTTTGGTTTCCCTGATGCTTTTTTTTGAAAAAAGCCTTTCGTCTTTGGTTGGCTCGGAAAGCCCGCTTTCATTCCTTTATAGATTTTTCGGTTTTTTGGCGGGAAAATTAAGGCGGAAAAGCGAAGAAGATGAGGAAGAAGAGGGCGAGGCGGATGCGGAAGGAGATGAGCAGGAGGGAGAAGGGGAAAATGAAGAAGAGGGCGAGGCGGATGCGGAAGGAGATGAGCAGGAGGGAGAGGAGGAAAATGAAGAAGAGCCGGAATTTGAAAAGCATGAAATAAAAAATTTTTTGCTGAAAGCCAGGAAAGCGGAGCCGAACCATTGGAATCGCAGCGGTATAAGAATCAACATACCACTGGATCTTTTGTCGGCAAAAATTTCCAAGCCGACCAGCGGAGACATTAATGCCAACAGGGCGACAATCGAAAGGACTCTCAGTAATTTCAATATACAGGTCGAAATGGGCGAGATCAGCGTCGGCCCGACCGTCACCCAGTATACCTTCAAGCCGGCAGACGGCGTCAAGCTTTCCCGTATAACCAATTTGTCGAATGACCTGGCATTGGCGCTGGCCGCCCATCCGATCAGGATCGAAGCTCCGATTCCCGGCCGGTCGCTGGTCGGAGTGGAAGTGCCGAACCACGCCAAAGCCATTGTCGGTTTGCGTGAAATCCTGACCAGCCGTGAATTCATGGAAAAGAAAAGCAATACGACCATAGCTTTGGGCAAGGACGTCGCAGGCAAAGCCTGGATTTATGATATTACCAGGATGCCGCACCTGCTGGTGGCCGGCGCTACCGGTTCGGGTAAATCGGTCTGCCTGAATTCGATCATCGTCAGCTTGCTGTACCAGAACAGCCCTGATGATTTGAGGTTCGTGATGGTCGATCCGAAACGGGTTGAGCTGCCTATCTATAACGGCATTCCGCATTTATGCGCTCCAGTCATTACCGACGTCGAGAAGACCATCAATGCCCTGAGATGGTGCTTGAACGAGATGGACAAGCGCCTGGATATTTTGAGCCAGACGCATAAACGGGACATTCAGGGCTACAATTTATCGGCTAAAGAAAAATTGCCTTATATAATTTTTATCATCGATGAATTGGCAGATTTAATGGTTGCTTCAACCAGGGAAGTCGAAGGAGCGGTCATCAGGATAGCGCAGATGGCCAGGGCCGTGGGCATTCATCTGATATTGGCTACTCAACGTCCCAGCGTGGATGTCATCACCGGCCTGATCAAAGCCAATATGCCGGCCCGCATCGCCTTTTCCGTGGCCCAAAGCGTCGATTCGCGCACGATCCTGGATTCTCTCGGAGCCGAAAAATTGCTCGGCTCCGGAGATATGCTGTTCATGTCGCCGGAAATTTCCAAGCCGCGCAGGCTGCAGGGCGCGTTTGTCAGCGAGCTTGAAGTCAAAAAGATAGTACGCTATATCAAAGACCAGGTGGATGGGCCTAGCTATATCGACGGCATTACCGATAAACAGAAAGTGCGCGGCATTGCCGGTGTCGGGATCAACAAACAGATTGGCGACGATGCGGACGAGCTTTTGGATGAAGCCCGGGAGCTGGTAATCACTACCGGCAGGGCTGCCACCTCGCTTTTGCAGAGGAAGCTTAGCGTCGGCTACGGCCGCGCCGCCAAGCTGATCGATCTTTTGGAGGAGGCCGGAATAGTCGGCCCGGCCAACGGCTCCAAGCCGCGCGAAATATTGGTATCCAGGGAGGAATATGCCAGGATGGACGCGATGGGAGTAAGCGGCATGCCGTTGCACAGGATGGATGAGCAGGAAGCCCCGGACGAATATTTGGATAGCGATGACGACGAGGAAGAGGAAGAGGAAGAAGAGGAAGAGAAGCGCGAACATGCGAGTGAGCGTCCCGAAGCTGTTCGCAGAACTGCGAGGGAACCG
>CAZAFZ010000080.1:0-1793 GCA_964484745.1 uncultured Gammaproteobacteria bacterium
TTTGAAAAGTTTATGGAATGTGGATGTGCCCGTGACGGATTGGTCGCTGCCGATAAAATTCACTATACCGTTATTGTGGTTAAAAATGCCGAGATTTGAGAAATTGCCTGCAATTGTCGTGGTAGCCGGAGCGTTTAGTGTCCCTGACAGAATGTTCAGATTTCCCGCAACGGACATTGTGCCCGTGGACTGCGTATAGTCGGCTGAATTATATATCTGGATGACTTCTTCGGGCGTCAGCGCGCGGCTATAGATTCTTGCGTCGTCAAGCTGACCGGTAAAATATCCATCTGTTCCGTTCGTCCAGTTTGTCATTTTATAGCTTCCCATTCTCCAATATCCGCTGTAACTTGAAGCCGCAATAGTAAAAGTCCCTTGATAAACACCGTCAACATACATTTTTGCGACATTATCCGACGACGAATGGGTCGCCGCAACCATATGCCATTCGTTGTCATTGTATGTGCTGGTCGATATAATATGGTAAGCCGTTACATTCCAAATGCCGAACCGCACGTATCCGCCGGTATCAATATAGATATGACGATCAAAATTTGCTGAGGATCCGGTTTGGCTGCTTTCAAACCCGATCAGTTTTCTGCCGGAAGCCAAAGAAGTCTTGAACCAGATGGAAAGTGAAAAATTTTGGGGATTGGTATACTGGTTAGTGGTGGAAATATAATCGTCGAGGCCGTCTAAATCGAGACAGTTGTTTAATTTTCCCGCGGTCCAGTCGTCAGGCGAATCCATGCTCTGCAGATTGCCAGTATTCCGATTGCCTGTTGAATCACTTGCCTGATAACCTGATACTTCGTTAAAATTCCAGTAAGAACTAAGATCGTCGAGCAGGTCGCTTGAATTTACGGAGAATTGATTATTCATGCCATCAAAAGAAAGATTGACATAGGCCCAGTCCTTGATCGGATAATTTTGGGATTGTCCCTCTTGGCCGGTATAGAGGACGGTGGAGTTGCTTCCAAGGCCAGGTTCGGTAGTGTTCTCATAGCCAATTATTTCCAATGTTCCGTATTCACCGATGTTAAATGCTGAACCGCAGCTGAAATAATTTCCCTCAAGAGCAAATGTGCCTTGCGTAACTTCGCAAGTTTGTCCGGCAGCAAAACCGGAGGAAAGGGACACTTTTCCGCCAGTTTTATTAACAAGGAATTGTCCGTTCATTGTTCCTGCATTTTGCGTGATTATTTGATCGTTGCTTCCCCCCATTTCCAATGTTAAGTTTGATCCGCCGAATGAATCTGCTGTAGACATTGTAAAATTACCGCGGGTTGCTAATGTTGAAGATGATGTTGGATTATTTACAATTCCATCTGTTCGCGTGAAATCTCCGGTTATCGTGAAGTCGCCTTCAATTGCCATAACAGCCCCTGAATGGGTTTTATTAATAATAATGTTATTGATTGATGCGGTCCCTAAATTGCTCAGAGTTGAATCATATAGGTCTAAAATTCCATAAAACGTGAGCGTGCCGGAGAGCGTGAGCTCCCCTGCTGCGCCGACGGTCAAATTTGTTTTGAGATCCATGTTCGTGCCGCTGGCCGTGCCGTTGATCGTTATCGGCCCGTGGTTGTCGATGTTCGGGGCCAGGGCGACATCGCACCCCGATTCCAAGGTGAAATTTGCAGCATAATGTGTTTTTGCGATATCTACCGTGCCGCCGCTGAAAGCACCCGGACAGGACATGGTTGAATCATATTGTTCTAAATCTCCATAAAACGTGAGCGTGCCGGAGAGCGTGAGCTCCCCTGCTGCGCCGACGGTCAAATTTGTTTTGA
>CAZAFZ010000080.1:1893-5372 GCA_964484745.1 uncultured Gammaproteobacteria bacterium
GTTTTGAGATCCATGTTCGTGCCGCTGGCCGTGCCGTTGATCGTTATCGGCCCGTCGTTGTTGATGTTCGGGGCCAGGGCGACATCGCACCCCGATTCCAAAAGGAAATCCGCCAGATAATATGTTTTTGCTATATCTACCGTGCCGCCGCTGAAAATTCCTGAGCAGGTCATGGTTGAATCGTACTGACTTTGATCTCCGTAAAAGGTAAGCGTGCCGGAGAGCGTGAGCTCCCCTGCTGCGCCGACGGTCAAATTTGTTTTGAGATCCATGTTCGTGCCGCTGGCCGTGCCGTTGATCGTTATCGGCCCGTGGTTGTCGATGTTCGGGGCCAGGGCGACATCGCACCCCGATTCCAAGGTGAAATTTGCAGCATAATGTGTTTTTGCGATATCTACCGTGCCGCCGCTGAAAGCACCCGGACAGGACATAGTTGAATCATATTGTTCTAAATCTCCATAAAACGTGAGCGTGGCTTCGTTTGCGTCAAGCGTTCCTCCCAAGTAGTTAAAGTTATAAAATATCTTCCAGATGCCTATCGTAGCCTTATAATCACCCCCGGAAAGAACAAAATTGCCATTGATGGTTATGGACGATGAACTGCCGACGAAACTTCCTCCTGCTTGGGTGTAATGGCTGGATCCTACAGTTATGCTTGAAGTGCCGGCCTGGGTTATGGTCCCGGTATAATCGGAGGTGATATAGATCCCTCCGACGCTGATGCTTTGGTTGATTATCGCGTTTGTCGAGGTGGTGGAATCGAACTGGGCTATGTCGTTTGTGCTTGGACAGGCATTCCCGACCCAGTTGTCGCAGTTATTCCAGTTATCGTCATCACCGCCGGCGTCCCAGGAGATCGTCGCGGCTTTTGTAAAAGGGGAGGTAAGTAAAAATAAAACGGCAGCCAGCGAAAATAAGGCATAGCCGAGATGTCTTTTATGCTTTTGGAGCAGGCCGGAAATTCGTTCCTGGCTGCACAAGGCGCTAGTTTGTATATGGCCTTTTGGCATTAGGATCTTAATATTAAAACAGCCAAAATGCGGGCTTATTTACATTTTAGCACTTTTTTGAACCCGGTTAAAGCCTGCGGCCGCTCCTAAATAGCCGCGCGCAATCCGGCAAAACTGCTTTCATCATTATGGACAAAACATGTTGATCAGCGGTTGCATTCGATTCCGGCTTAAGCCATTTTAGCTTTCAATCAATAAAAAAGCATCTCCTGTCCGGAGATGTCATGGCTGTTCAGCAACTATTTAATATGATAATAATAGGCTGCTGGCGGATATTCTATTAGGATACGGTATTGTGCCTAAAAATAGGGCGGCTTGTCCATAATTTTATCCTATCAGGAATGCCAGCCCCTGGAATCCTGCCCAAGCGCTTTCAAAATTTCAACCCCTTTATCCAGCTCCCTCCCGGTAACGGCAAACGAAACCCTGAAATGATCATCGCGGCGGGAAAATGATGTCGAGGGGACGACAAGCAATTTATTCTTAATGCAGTCCTCAACAAAATTCTTTCTTCCATCCGGACATTTTATGAAAGCGTAAAAAGCTCCTTCAGGCTTATTCAATTTAAAAGAAGCCTTCAAGCCATCGAATAAGTAATCCCTTTTTTTCCCGTAACCCTCAATTTCTTTGCTGATATCCGGATTGAATGTTTCGGCCAAAGCATGCTGCGCAAAAGTCGGCGCGCAGACAAAGGTATATTGCTGGAGTTTGTTCATGGCATGGATTATTTCGTTCGGGCCGTGTGCGTATCCGACGCGCCAGCCCGTAATCGCCTGGCTTTTGGAAAATCCGTTCAGCGTAACTGTTTTGTTATATATGCTCCCGATGCTGGAAAATTTGCATTCATAATCGAATTTTTCATATATTTCATCCGAAATAACCAGGGTATTATATTTTTTGCAAATTTCCGCTATTTGAGATAATTCGTTTCTGCCGAATATTGCGCCGGTAGGATTGCCGGGAGTATTGATTATTAGGGCTTTTGTCTTTTTGGTGATCAATTTTTTCAATTTTTCCGGCTTGATATGAAAATCGGGATAGGTATCCAGATAAATGATTTTTGCCTGAAAAAAATCCAATAACTCCTTATACATTACAAAATAGGGTTCGGTGATTATGACTTCATCACCCGGATCGACAATGGAAGCGAGCAGCAAGAATATCCCGCCCGAAACGCCGGACGTAATTATTATGTCATCAGCCAAAGAATTGATTTGATTTTCGTTTTTGAGTTTTTCGGCGATCTTTTCCCTTAACGGCAATATTCCCTGGGTCGGAGCGTAATTATTTTCATTGTTCCTGATTGCTTTGACCGCGCTTTGCTTCAGCTCATCCGGCACGTTAAAATCCGGCTGGCCGATCGATAAATTGACATACTCGCCTTTATTTTTTACAGCCAGCTCAAATACTTTTCTAATACCGGATTCTTTTATGTTGTTGACCCTGTTGGAGAGCATAAAAAATATAAGATACTAATATACAAATATATACCAATGATACTAATGAATACGAATATTATTTATTAGCATTTATTCGTATCATTCGAATGCATTAGTATATTGGTATCTCATATATCATTTCATTGTTTCTTATATGATTCATCAAAGATCAGCCGGTATAATTTTTTGACAAACCTGTTGTCGACCTTCCCCTGCTTGATCCTGGAACTTATCATCTCTTTCTCCCTCTTGGGGTCTTTGACTTTCAAGCCCTCTTCGCGCTTGATCCTCCCGGCCTCCTTGACATGCTTGAATCTTCTCGATAAAAGCTCGATTATTTTAATGTCTATTTTATCGATTAATCCCCTGAGCTGTTCGAGTTCGTCCTGGCCCCGGTTTTTTTCGATCTTTTCATCGATAAATTCGCAGGCTTGTATGAATTTTTCCCGTACTGCGCCGGCGTACGGATTATAGTTGTTCATATCGTAGAATAGCTGCCAGTTATCGCTATTGGTGTGAGGGTAGATTTTCAGGACGTCGCCGAAGCCCTTGGAAAATATTTCCTGATTGCCGATGCCGGCGCGCTTGATCGATCGGCCGAGGAAATGCACAAAAGCCAGGGACATGGCTGTCTGGCGGTCGTGTTCCTGCGGTGAAGTTATGATGACATGCAGGCCGGCTTTTTCAAGATGCTGTTTGGCGATCGCCAGTTTTGTCCTGCTCAATCTGACCGGACAGAGCACGGTCTGCAGCCCCTTTAAATCCCAGGTCTGCTTATCAAAATCAAAACCGGTCGAATAAGGTCCGAACATGGGATGGGCGGCTAGGATCGAAACGTTATCCGGCAGATACTGCTTCAGCCATTTGACAGGCAGCGTCTTTACCGAACAAGTATCAACCACCAAAGCCCCGCGTTTTACTAGCGGAGCAATGTCCCTGATCACTTTTTCTGTTTTGGAGATCGGTACGGCCAGAATTACCAAATCGCAGGCAGCAGCGTCGTCCAGATCCGTGAACTTGATTTTTATTT
>CAZAFZ010000081.1:0-5271 GCA_964484745.1 uncultured Gammaproteobacteria bacterium
CATGGAATCAGCTCGGATCCGGCGATCGCAGCCAACCAATGGTATCATATAGAGCTTATATTGGAATCGGATTATGATATGGTTATGTATGTCAATGGAAAGAAACAGTCATCAACAGCCAATTCAAGCAGTATTGCGGACGATCCGGATGTTTTACGGATCGGGGGATCAATAAGCAATGTCAATACTTTTGAGGGACTCATAGACGACGTTCGCATCTTTAATTATGTCCGCACCCCGGCGCAGGTTGCCTGGGACTACAACCGCGGCAAACCGATCGCCCACTGGAAAATGGACGAATGCCAGGGGACCAGGATATTGGATTGGTCGGACAACAAGAACCACGGCGTTTTGCAGCTCGGCGAATCCGGACAGACCTCGGCCGGTACCTGCGCCAATAGTGCCGATACTGCCTGGTATAACGGCCGGAACGGGAAATTCAATTCAAGTCTGAATTTTGACGGGAGCGACGATTACGTGAATATGGGGAGTCCTACGAATGGAATACTGGACATGGGAAGCAATGATTTTTCTATAAGCACATGGGTGAAATGCTCTGACCCAGGTTCTGATTTTGACATAATACTGAGTAAACACACTGCGCCCGATGATCCCGTAGGCTCAGGATCTGGTTTTCAAATGAACACTCATATAACTGCTGATGGCAGAATTAGGGCTTATATCAGAGACGGAACGAACAATAGAAATATAGATGGACCAGCAGGCAAGGATATTAGGGACGGAAATTGGCATCATATTATATATACAGCTGACAGGGATGGAAACGGAATTATATATGTCGATGGCTTAGCCGGCAGCGCTGGTTCCTTGTCAGGAGTAGGCAGCATTAGCAACAGCGCAAATTTTACAATAGGCGGTCCATTAACCGACTATTATTTCCCCGGTCAGATCGATGGCGTCCGTATTTATAATTACGCGCTGACCGCCGAACAGGCGCAGCAAGCAATGAACGATGGCAGCGCGGTGAGATTCGGCGATTGACTCCTCGAAAAACATGCACCATAAATGCAGCGCCTGCCTTACGATCCAAATTTCCCAAGCGGTGATATGGGTGCCGATGCCCATGGTTGCCGGAATGGGAAATAATATACCATGGTTATCATTTGGAAAAGCATTAAAACGGAAAAGAAAAAGGCAGCCGGCAGCAGGCAACATTTACCATTGCCATCTCCGGCATTCTTTATTCAGCCATTCTGCCGGCGGTGTTTAGGTCGAAAGTTACACGTCCGTCATCGGCAAAATTCGATTATCGCCCGGGACGCGGAAGGCACAGGAATATTAAAATTTAATGATATATAGATTTGAATTAAATATTTTTACGTGTTATAATTTTCGTAAATAAGAGCATTTTTGTTCATATTTATTTTGTCTAATTTTAAGTAAATTATATGGTTAAATTTTGGAATTTTTTGAAATATAATAACGCAGCTTTAATCATAGCCTTTTTGGTTTTGGTTCTCGGAGCTTCGGTCTTCGCTACCGAATCCGGCAGGGAATTTGTCGGCGCTAGGGAAATCAGGACCGAAGGCGTTGACAACACATTGCTTTTGGCCGCCGATCTTGATAATCTGGATATGGATTTCAAGATTGAAAAGGTCGAACAGGATGAGGATTTTTATTATGTAACCTACACTTTTCTCGACCTGGCTATCGTCAATGGAGCCTGGCAATACCAATTGAAGGAAAAAACGCGCAAGGTCTCCAAGCCGCTCGAAAAGGATTTGGGAGAATATTTTGCCGAAGAATTAAGTGAAGAATATGCTGCGCGCATCAAAGAGCTGAAGCTTGAAAAGTCCAAAGCCGAGGCAAACGGAGAAGAAAAAAGGGTGGAGGTTACCGAGTATAGCGGAATTATCGGCAAAGCCCTTGATATTGCGGGAGGTGTTTTCCCCGGCTATGAACCGATTGTCACCAAGGAGCTTCCCTCGCCGCCTATCGAAGATTTGCGCACCATAAAGAGAGAACAGGATGACGGAGTGCCGGCGGACAGCTTAGCCGATATTTATTTGGATTATGTTGAAGAAAACGATCCGGACGGAGACGATTTTTTCAATAGCATAGATAACTGCCCGGATGTTTCAAATCCCGGACAGGAAGATTCAGATTCGGACGGGATCGGCGACGCCTGTGATGAAAACGGACAGGACGCGGCGTCACCGGCTGAAAATGCCGCCGAAACTGCGCCACCGGCAGCGGATCCGGCAATAAGCGCGGAAGAGATGCGGCAATCTGCGGAAGAAGCGCAAGAAGACGTGCAGGTTATCGATTTGGGCGCTGATTCCACTGGCGAAACAAGCAGCGCAGATGCCGGAGAGGCGGATAGCGGACCTGCGGCAGAATAAATTCGCTCAATTCATAATTGTTTCAATTAATATGCTAGATCTACGCAACCAAAAACGCCAGCAGCCGTCAGGCAGGGCGGAGCAGGTCCAGAAAATCTATGCCGACAGCGGCGAGAGCAAGCAGGAGTTCCAGAATATCAATCGGCCTCAGAAGAAAAATTACAGCAGCTTATCCGGGATAATCGCTATTATTTTCATCCTGGCCGTAGGCGCATTTCTGGTTTACCAGTTTGCTTTTAAGCCAAAGCCCGAAGCATCCAAAACTCCGATAGCCGATTTGGAGACGGCTTGGTATTCGGTAAAGCTGATCGACGGCGAGATTTTTTACGGCCGGTTGGCCGATCCATCGGCTGACCCGCTTAAAATGGATACGGTGTATTATAATTATGACCAAGCAAAGAGCGAAGATAAAGCTGTTGATGAAGCGGGCAGTTTAAGGCTGGTCAAGCGCGGCAAGGAAACGCACGGACCGACCGGTGAAATGCATTTATCCTGGGATCAAATACTTTATTTGGAACCGCTCGGCGAAGATTCGAAAGTCCTGAAAGCGATCCGGGAATACGAGAAATAATTGATAATATCTAATTTCCAATTTCCAATTTCCAATAAATTTTAAAAGTCAAATGCTAAATTCATACATTTTGCATTTGGTAATTTTGTTAGGAATTAGAAATTAGGAATTAGAAATTTTTTATTTTATACAACTATGTATTCTCTCCAAACATTAAAGAATGGCTTGCGCCTGATTACCGCTCCGATGTCCGGAACGAAGACCGCAACTATCCTGTTAATGGTCAGGACCGGATCAAAATACGAATCGAAAGAAAACAACGGAATTTCGCATTTTTTGGAGCATATGTTCTTCAAGGGAACAAAACGGCGCCCGAATGCCCTGGCCATTTCATCCGAATTGGACGCCGTCGGCGGTGTCTATAACGCTTTTACCGGGAAGGAATATACCGGCTATTGGGTTAAGATCGATTCAGGCAAAATCGAATTGGCCTTTGATATCGTCAGCGATATGCTCATCAATTCCAAATTTGAAAGCGCCGAGATCGAAAGGGAAAAGGGCGTAATCATCGAAGAGATCAACATGTATCGGGATAACCCCATGTTTTATGTCGAGGATCTTTTCGAGCAGGTTCTTTATGGCAATACTCCGGCAGGATGGGATGTCATCGGCACCAAAAAAAATATTGAAGGCTTCAGCAGAAAAGTTTTTACCGATTATTTCCAAAGACAGTACGGAGTGGCCAGCTGTACGCTTGGCGTAGCAGGCAGCATCAATCAGGCGAAAATAATCGGTTTGTCAGAGAAATACTTCAAGCGTCTTGCCAAAAACAGGTTTAAAGAGAAAGAAAAGGTCAGGGAAAGGCAAAGCGTTTCCATGATTAAGGCCCACTATAAAAAAACCGACCAAGCCCATATATCTTTGGGCGTGCGGTCTTGCTATTACGGGCATGATAATTATATCCCGACCGTAATTTTAGCCGCTATCCTGGGATCGTCCATGAGTTCCAGGCTATTCATCCAGCTGCGTGAACGGCGCGGGCTCGCTTATTATGTCCGCACAAACAGCGAGCTATATACTGACAGCGGGTATCTGACCAGCCAGGCCGGCGTGCCGATACCCAAGATTGAAGAGGCAATCAGCGTGATCATGGCCGAATACGGGAAATTGAAAAAGGAGCCGGTCGGCGCAAAGGAATTGCAGAGGATAAAAGATTTGATCAGGGGCCGTTCGGTCATTGCCCTTGAATCTTCTGACAATATGGCCAATTGGTACGTGCGCCAGGCGGTAATAGCCGCTTCCAGCAATATGCTTGAAGACAAGGAGCAGCTTAAAAAGCATATCTTGACGCCCGAAGAATACTTCAGGAAAATTGATAAAATTACGCCTAAGCAGCTGCGTGAAGTAGCGAATGAAATCTTCGTACCTGAAAAATTGAATCTGGCCGTAATCGGCCCCTTTAAGGATAGCCAAAAATTCACCAAGCTCTTAAAAATTTAATTTTTAGCGGTCCGACCGCTAAAATCATATTTTAGCTAAATATCAATAATTATATCAATTATATTTGAAGTGAAATGAAATAAATGAGAAAGATTGAATTCCAAAATGGCAGCTTTTACCATGTCTATAACCGCGGCATTGATAAAAGAAGAGTATTTTTAGAAAGTCAGGACTTTGAAAGGTTTTATACAGGCCTGAAAGAATTCAATACGATTGATCCAATCGGGAGCTTATACTTATTGAATATTAACAGAAAAAAAGAGAATTTGAGCGGTCCGACCGCTAAAGATTCCGAGATCAAGGAAGCAGGCGACAAACCGGAAAAATTGGTCGATATTATTGCTTATTCTCTTTTACCGAATCATTATCATATACTTATCAAACAATTAGCAGATAACGGTATTTCAGAATATATTAAAAGATTAGCCGGAGGATATACGTGGTATTTTAACAATCGATATGAAAGAAGTGGTCCTTTGTTTGCCGGTAAATTCAAGGCAGTTCATGTATATTCAGACGAATACTTAATGCAATTATCTGCTTATATAAATGGCAACGTTGAAATTCATAAAATATCCGGTTGTTTTGATTGGAAATGGTCAAGCTTAAAACATTATGTTAACCAAAATAATTCCGATATTTGCAACAAATCGATAATTTTAAATGATTTTTCAGATATTGAGGAATATAATAAGATTTTAATGGAAGTAATCAGGAATGCATCATTAATCAAAGCAGCGAAATTGTCGTTAGAATGAAATATTTATGAATTGAGCGGTCCGACCGCTAAAAAAATATTATGCAGGAAAATAGCGTTAAATTAAATAAAAAACAAGCTGAGGCGGTCAGGCACGGAAGCGGGCCGCTTTTGGTTATTGCCGGCGCGGGAACAGGCAA
>CAZAFZ010000082.1:0-5143 GCA_964484745.1 uncultured Gammaproteobacteria bacterium
CTGTTTTTGTAACCTTGGAGGAGGATTCGATGTCGTAACTGGCATGCAACTTCGCACGTCTAAAATTCCGCAAGTGGACGTGAGCGACATGTCGGACGAGGAAAAGGCAAATGTGCCACCCATCAATCGGCTTAAGTCTGAGCCAACAGCGGCCGAGGCCAAAATTCTTTCAATGCTTCTTCGCGGGCCCGAGGCCATGGACGACCCTGAATACGCCACGGCCTGCAAAGCTCTCGAGGAGGAAAGGAGTAAATAGCTTCCGTTCAAATATGGGAAGGTGGATATTCCGCCTTCCCGCTTCCTAAAAGTATTTGTTCTGCTGGCTTTTCAGCCAGCAGGCTATCGCCTAAAGAGCAATACATCCGATAACAAAGTGTATGCGGTTCGGTCTTTTCCGAAAGACCTCACCCAAATTTTTGCCCTTTTCTTCTATTAATATATAATAAGGAAGCGGGCAAAAACTTCTCATATTCGGATACGTTAGATGAAATAGTAAAAAATATTTTCTTTCAGAAAATAATTATTTTTGGAAATTAATAAAAAAGGACCGATGTACAAACACCGATCCTTAATATGACTTTTCTTTTTTTGGAATTTAGGTTTTGAAGTCAAAACGAAAATTTTTGTAAATCTTATTTCCGTATTTCTGAATAATAGCTTGGGTGTTTTTACCACCGTAATCTCTTATTTTAATATGTCCGTCAGATTTACAAAAATTTTCTTTGTTGGCAAAAGTATGTTCGTCGGCCAAATGCCAAACGTCTTGATCGGTCAACAGATTAAACTGGACAAACATAGCCCCTTCCGGCATCTCGATACTTTCCCCAAACTTTTGGACGTTGAAAATTCCAAAAAAAGAAAGATAAGTTCGTAGTAAGAAAGGAGTTTTGCACACAAAGTTGAATGTAAATTCAGACCAGTTATGTTCAATTTCAATGAGTAAGTTTTTAAACGTCTGTATCGGCATCCTTGTCCAATTTTTTATGTACCTTGGACTAAGTAAAATCGGGTATTTAAAAACAAAATTTCCCACAATAATTACGAAACGTTTTTTTCCTCTTTTGATTTCCATCCCCGCCTCCTTTTTTATTAATTTCCAAAAATAATTTGAAATCTTTATTTATATATCAAGGTACCACGAATTTACAATGTTTTACTTAGTTTACACGAATTTCTTAAAAAATCAATTACAGATTTCATTTTTTACTACATCATCTAACAGCACGCTATCCGGTTCGCGCTTGCCTCCGGCAAATGCTCACCCAAATTCGTCTACGCTTCGCTCCGACGAACTTCGGATATCGGCAACGTTAGCTGAAATAGCAAAAAACAAACTCTTTATTTATATTATTTTCAAGCCCTTTTGAAATTCAAAAAGAAAAAGGTCATCTCGATAAAATAACTCAAAATGACCCTTGATATCGCCTCATTCTTTACTGCAGTAGTCATAGGCTACGACTATCCCCAGAATAAGGGCGAATGGAGCTATTATGACAAGTATGGCAACTCTGCGAAAATAACCGCCACGGCCCTTTATCCAATACTTTCCAGTGTAATTGCTACCCCTGCTTTCATCAGTTGTCCTCATGAAAAACGCGACTGATAACCCTGAAAGTACCCAAACCATAGCCAGCAATAAATTAATCTTGTCCATGAGAGCCTCCTTTGTTCGTTATATGTGCAATTCAATGCTAATTTTAGTATCGTAAGAGTATAGAAGAAAACAGCCAACATGTCAAGACACCGCAAAATTTCAAAAGGGCTTGAAAAAAATAGGGCTCAAATATGGTAATAAAAACTGGCAAATAATATATTATATAATAAATACATGAATATAGCGCTTTTTCTCGACTGCTATTTGCCGATGAAAAACGGCGTTTTGACCTCGGTGCTCAACCTGAAAGAAGGCCTGGAAAAAAGTGGGCACCGGGCCGTTGTTGTCGGCGTACAAGTCAAAGGCTACCGCAACGGCGATAAAAATGTTTTGCTTTGTCCGCTGGTTTCTTTTGATTTCGGTACAAAACAGGGATATGGACTGGGCCTGGTGAACAGGAAAAATTTATACGGCTTCCTGCGGAAAAATAAGGTGGAAATAATCCATACCCACACCGAATACGCCATCGGCTTGGCCGGAAAGTTCGCGGCCAAAAAACTCGGCTTGCCCAGGGTCTCAACCTTCCATACAATGTGGGAAGAATATTCGAATTACTCGCCGCTTTTGAAAATCAAGCCGCTGATCAGGAACTACCTCAAATATTATTATACCGGCACCAGCGTTATCACGGCCCCTTCGATAAAAGCCAAAAAATACAGCGACCTGATAAATCCCGAAATCCCGAAAGTGGTGATTCCCAATGCCATTGATCTGCATAAATTCAAAGCCGAACCGATCGGCAAGGAAGAGCTTGCCGCTTTACGCAAAAAACACGGCATCCAGGCGGGTGATAAAATAATCGTTTTTCTCGGCAGAATCGGGCCTGAAAAAAGGGTCGAAGCATTATTCGATACGCTTGCGCCCGTACTGAAAAAAAACAGCGGCTTTAAGCTGCTTTTCATCGGTGACGGACCGGCACTGGAAGATTTAAAGCGGCAAGCGGCAAAGCTTGGCATTGGTAATCAGGTTATCTTTACCGGATTTGTCGAATGGGAAAAAGTGCATAAATATTTCGCCCTGGCCGACCTGTTCGCTTCGGCATCATTGAGCGAAGTGCATCCGATGACATTTATTGAAGCCCTCATGTCCGGACTGCCCATAGTCGCCCGCAAAGACGACAGCTATCTTGACCTTGTTGAATCGGGCCAAAATGGATATTTGACGGATACCGACCGGGAAATCGGGCGAAAATCCGAAGAAATATTGAAAAGCGAAAAAATATTAGCGGAATTTTCCGCAAAAAGCCTGGAGATTTCGCAAAGGTTCTCGATTGAAAACCACGTCAATAAAATGACCGCATTATACGAACAAGTCCTGGAAAACCGCAATGGGATCACGCCGACCGGCATTACCGCCATAAAACAGCAGCTGACAAATGCAAAGCTTAAATAATAAATCGTATGAACTCTCAAAAAAAATATCCCGCAGGATACATTACGGGACTCTGGATGGGAATCTGCATCGCCTTGTTTTCCGGTTTCGGCGTTCCGCTTAGCATGGTTACGGGCAATTACGGCTTGATCGGGATCGGGCCGGCGATCGGAGTCGCCCTGGGCGTTTCGTTCGGCGCCGCCTTTGAAGCAAAATATATCAAGGAAGGCAGAATCCGCCCGTTGAACGATACAGAGAGAAAAAAGCGCAAATTAATTTCTACAACGGGGATCATCCTGCTTTGCGCGTTATTTTTAATTATTCTCACGATTTCCATACTGAATTGGCTTTGAAAATCGAACTTTTCAGGCCGATAATTAAGCGGGCAAGCCGGGCGGTAATCTTGTTCCCTTTTCATGTTCCTATTACAGGCGCGCTGCACCGCATTATGGAAATATCAGGGCATAAATTAACCGGCTGTAAAATTGAATTTAACCGAATAAAAAAAGACTGATTCGATAATCAACGATTACCTCACAGTCTTAAAGATTGATTGCCGCCATGGCATATAACGTCCGACTAGCCGGCATCGCCCATCACCAAGCGCTTTTTCCGGGGCGAACCGGTGGCGTGTTTGCTGTCGATCCTCAGGGCTAAAAGAAGCCCACCAATTGCCTGCGCCTAGCAATCGCCCGGCGTTCGCACATGAGCTGCGAATAAGCACACAGGTTTGTCGTCGGACTCCCGGGACCAAGGCGGCAAATCGTGTTGGCTGAATGAACTTGAATTAGATTATCATAAAAAAAATATTTGTCAATGGTATTTCGAGCATTTAATCCTAGTTAATATTTATTTAATAATAGCGTATATTTTTTCTAATTTTAAAAAAAATGCTGATTTGTTCAAGCAAATATTGTTCAAAAATCAGCATAAATCCCGCTATTTTTATCCCATACCAGACAATCGCCAGCTTGTCCTTAAAAGGCTGTATGCTCCAGTATTTTGCGAAAATGATCAACTGATTAATCAACGACCATTCTTTAACCTGCCTGCTTTTTGACCATCTGCTTGCTGCTTTTGCCAGATCGGTTTCGCCCCGGGATCCAGCCGTGCGGTCATGGTAAACGATTGCATCCGGGGCTAATTTCGATCCGTATCCGGCGAGGAAAAGCCGATAGTCCAAATCGCAATCCTCCTTGTACATGAACATCATCTCGTCGAAATATTCATTTTGCTCGCCGCCTTGGGCGTCCCGGATTTTATAGGCAACCGATTCCAGGGAGCTTATGCGGTATAACGCCGCGCATCCCGAAGGGCCTAAAATCGCCGCCAGATCGTATTGCCCGCTGTCCGGCTCGGCTTGTCCCAGGTCAATAAACTTCAAGCCCGGCCTTAAAACAATTCCGCAGGTATCGATGGTTTTGGTCTTGATCCTGTTCTCGAAATCCCAGCGCAGAACCTTGGGACTTACGGAAGCTAAATTTTCTCCGGACTCCATTGCCGCCAGCATTTTTTCGATGGCATCCGGCCGCAGCAGCATATCATGGTTCAATGCCAAAAAATATTCGGCTCGATATTCCCTGGCCTTGCCGATCAGCATATTATTGGCCTTGGCAAAACCCAGATTGCTTCCGGCCCACCTAAATTCGGCTTCTCCGACCCGGGAGAAAAAAACTTTGTTAGGGTTATCTTCTATTTCGGTATTGTCGATTACCAGCCACTTAAAATTGTTGTAAGTCTGTTTTTTCAGGCTTTGGTAAAATTCAGGCAGATATTTGGCGGTTGATTCGCCATAAGCTACCGTGCCGATCGCCAGTTTAATATTATCCATGATATTTTTAAGAAGATAAGATGTAAACAAACTAATACATTGTCATGCTGGAGTGGAGCAATTGCGGAATGATATAAATAATAATTTCCAATATCCAATTCCCAATTTTTAATGAATGTCCAATGCCCAATATCGAATAATTTCTATTTTGCCTTATATATTAATAATATTTTTGGCATTAGGATTTTTTAATCATATTAGAAATTGGATATTAGAAATTATGAATTCACGGGATCCTATTATTCCCTAGGGGGTCGCCTCCTGGATGAAAAGACGGTTTTTTCAGG
>CAZAFZ010000083.1:0-4991 GCA_964484745.1 uncultured Gammaproteobacteria bacterium
CTCCTCCCACTCCTCCCACTCCTCCCACTCCTCCCACTCCTCCCACTCCTCCCACAAAATCAAACTATTCAAATTTTATCAACAATAATCTGCTTCACAAACTATACAAAAACGGGGGGCTTCATTGAAAATGCCCCCCTTTATTCATTTAGGGAGGAATAATATGATTCATATGGATAAATTAAAATTAGAAGATGGCGAAAGGTTGAGGGAACTTTTTTTGCAGCTGACCCAAGATGTCGCGGGATATGATATCAATAAAATTTTAGGTGATAAAAATTGCCGGACCGCCGTGGCTAAAGACTCGGGCAGTCTGATCGGATTTGGAGCCTTGATAATACACCTCGTGCCCAGCAAGGGATATGTCGGCAACATTCAGGATGTTATCGTGCGTAAAGAATATCGCGGCAGAGGAATTGGCAACATGATCATGGATTGCTTGATCAACATTGCCAAGGACGAACAACTGAAATTTATCAATTTAACCAGCAATCCGGCCAGAGTTGCAGCCCGTTGTCTTTACGAAAAGAAAGGATTCAAGCCGCGCGATACAGAGTTGTTCAGTCTTGAGCTATTAAATTCAAATTATTAGAGAGACATAATCCTGTATGCTTCTTTTTAAAAATATGGATATATCAATATTAAAAAAAATCGGCTTATCGGACAAAGAAATAATCGTATATTTAAAACTGCTGGAGTACGGGGCGATTTCGGTGCGCAGCCTGGCAGAACTCACCGGCCTTAACCGCGGGACGACATACGATGTTTTAAAGCGGCTTCAGGAGACGGGCCTGGCAAGCTATTATCATTCAGAAACCAAGCAAAAGTTCGTGGCCGAGGACCCCGAAAAACTTTTGAAGGTTTTAAACGACCAAAAAGATGAATTGGAAATAACCAGGGACAAGATCAAGGATATGATCCCGGAATTAAAATCTTTTCAGGACAAAGGCGAGAACAAGCCGGTGACCAAGCTGTATGAAGGAAAAAATGGGATCAAGCAGATACTCGAGGATGTGCTAAGCGCAATGGAAATGGAAGATGAAGCAGATAAGGAATATTACATTTATTCAGCAACGAAAGCCAGCTCGGATATAAATAAAATATATCCGGAGTTTACAAAACGAAGAATTAAAAAAGGAATCGGCGTTAAGGCGATTTCATTGGCCAGGGGAGGCGGAACATACGGGCTTGATGAGCGCCGCTGGATCGGCATTAACGATGAATCAGCAACCTTCATAGTTATTTATGCCAATAAATGCGCATTCATATCGCGAGATGCGGCTGAAAATCCTGTCGGGGTCATAATAGAAAACCCGATGATTTATCAAACCCAAAAAAATATTTTTTTGCAGTTGTGGGGATTATTAAAATAACGATCCATGAATCATAATGCATGATCTATGAATTTATTATATTTTTGCTCTTCATATTTCATGATCCAGATATCAATATCAGCTATATTTTATGTGCGGCATAATGGGCTATATCGGAAAGCGCGAAGCTTTGCCGATACTTATTGAAGGATTGAAAAAGCTTGAATACCGGGGCTACGATTCCGCGGGCGTTGCGGTTTTGGATGAAAGAAAAAGAATAGACGTATTTAAGGCAGCCGGTAAGATAGAAAAGCTGGAGACAAAGCTGAAAGGCAAGCGCCTGAATGGCCATGCCGGGATCGCGCATACGCGCTGGGCAACCCACGGCAAGCCGACTGAAGCGAATGCGCATCCGCATAATGGCTGCGACCGCAAATTATGGGTTGTCCATAATGGCATCATTGAGAACTATCAGGATCTGAAAAAAGCGCTAATCGGCAAGGGCCATAAATTCAGCTCAAAAACCGACACCGAAATATTGGCGCATTTGATAGAAGAATTTTATGAAGGCAGCCTTATTGAGGCATTGCAGCGGGCTTTAAAAATTGTAAAGGGTGCCTATGGGATAGTCGTGATGCATGAAAATGAACCGGATAAACTTATTACTTCCCGGTTAGGCAGTCCTTTGGTTATTGGTAAGGGCAAAGGAGAAATGGTCATATCTTCCGACGCCTTGGCAATTTCGCCTATTACAAAAAAGGTTATCTATTTAAAAGACATGGAAATCGCCGAAGTTAAGGCCCGAGAGGTTAAAGTATTGAACAGAAATAATATAGAAATCAGGAGCAATTTTGAATATCTGGATTGGGATGCTGGTCAAGAAGACAAGGGGAAGTTCCCGCACTTTATGCTTAAAGAAATTTTTGAACAGCCAGACACGGTTAAAGCGGCCATATCGGGGAGAATCAGCCCGCAGGGCGGCGTTAAATTGGGTGGAATTGAAAACGCAAACGAAAAACTCGGCAAAATAAAAAAGATCATAATTATCGGGTGCGGTACTGCCAGATATGCAGGATTGGTTGGCGGATATTTGATCGAAGATTTAGCAGGCATTCCGGTCGATGTTGAATATGCTTCGGAATTCAGGTACAGGAATTTGCCGCTTGATAAAAGCATGGCAGTGCTTGCAGTCAGCCAATCGGGAGAAACGGCAGATACTTTAGCGGCAATTAAAAAGGCTAAAAAGCATGGACTTCTGGCATTGGGGATCGTAAACATTCCCGGCTCTTCGATCCCGCGCGAAACGGACGCAGGCATCTATACGAGGAGCGGGCCGGAAATTGCGGTAGCTTCAACAAAGGCCTTTACCTCGCAAATTGCCGTATTGGCGATGCTTGCGCTTTATTTAGGCCTTAAAAATAAAAACTTAAGCAAAGCTGCTGCCAGAAAAATTTGTTTTGAGCTTTCCGTGATGCCCGCTAAGATCAGGCAAATTCTAAAAGTGAACCGCGAAATCAAGAAAATCGCCGGAAAATATTATAACTATAAAAACTTCGCTTTTCTCGGCCGCACCCATAACGAGCCGGTCGCCATGGAAGGTGCGCTGAAACTGAAGGAAATATCCTATATTCATGCCGAGGGTTTTCCTTCGGGCGAGATGAAGCATGGCCCGATCGCAATGATCGGAGAGGATTTTCCGTCGGTAGCCATAGTGCCGCAAGACAGCGTTTATGAAAAGAACCTGAGCAATATGGAGGAGATCAGGGCGCGGGGAGGCAGGATCATCGCGGTCGCCACGGAGGGAGACGATAATGTCCGCCATGTCGCCGATGACATCATATATATCCCGCGAACCCTTGAGATGCTGGCGCCGATTTTAACTGCCGTCCCTTTGCAGCTCTTGGCTTACCACATCGCAGCGCTAAACGGGAAAGACGTAGATAAGCCCAGAAATCTGGCAAAAAGCGTAACTGTTGAATAAAAAATGCATCGAACATTTCGGCCGGCAAAACAGATAATCGATCTAACATGAAGGAGAATATTGAATAGGAGATAAATATTCGTAAAACATGGATGCTGAGACAATTAATTGAAATAAAAGGCGGGCGCTTTCAGTGCTCGTTTTAAGGAATTTTTTATAAGTTTGAAAATCTAAAAATTTTGATATATTATAACTAAATGACTAGGCACAGCAGCAGCCTTGATTGCCAGCGAAAGGAACCAAGTTCCCTATAGGGAGCTTGGTTCCGGCAAGCAATCATCGCGGGAGGAATGTCTGCGATAATTCCTGAACAAAATTTCAGTAATTAGATTCTTGAATCTAATTTAAAAATATTCCAGCTATCTGCAATCAATTTATTAAAATATATGGTTGATTATGAGAGTTTATATCAGCAATTTGATGGGCATTTAAGCTGCGGAAGCTGTGTTGGATTATGCTGTCTAAACGCCGGCGCCGTGGTTTTGTTCCCTGGTGAAGCAAACTATCTAGCTTCGATCGTTCCCGGGGCACACGACAAGATTGGGATGAAAATGATAGCAGGCCAGAAAATTGAATATATCAGCCAGCCTTGCCCATTTCATGTTGGCGAGAGATGCGTTTTGGGCGAAGTGCGGCCGCTGGATTGCCGGCTTTATCCCTTTGATTGGTGCATTAACGGGAATAGAGTGGAAATATTTTTTTCAAGAGATTGCCAAGCCGCAAAACTTGAACAATCCCAAAGAAAAGAAATGCAAAAATACATTCGAAAATTATTAACCGGCTTTTCCCGCGAATGGCTCAGGGCTGCCAGCCTTTTCGGCCCATGTGGTTTATGCGGCAAGCGAGATACTCGGAATTGCGAACTTTGGGAGCCCGATGGTTATAATATGGAAGAATGGTGATTATTTTATTATGAATCTAAAAAACATAAAAGCGATCATTTTCGACATGGACGGGGTCATCGTGGATTCTGAAAAATTGCACTTTCAGTCCGAACGCGAGACCTGCGATTTTTTCGGCATCAATGCCCCGTTGGAAGTATGGGATGAGTTCAGGGGAACCACAGCTAAAAGATTCTGGCATCACCTCGTTGAAAATTACGGCAACGGCGGGATCGATATGGATGAGCTTGTCGAGTATAATTACAGGAAATATATTAAACTTGCGGAAGAAAAGCTTGAACTTGTTGCCGGCGCTTTAGAGTTCATCAAGGAAGCGAAGAAGAAATTCGAAAAACTGGCAGTCGCAACCTCCGGGAGAAAGATCAGCCAGGAAAATGTCTTCAATAAGTTCGGCTTGCATGATTTTTTTGACGCCGTCATTACCGGCGACCAGGTTGAGAACGGCAAACCGCATCCGGAGCCATATTTGAAAACATCTGAACTGCTCGGATTCGAGCCGCATGAGTGCCTGGTGATCGAAGATTCCGACAACGGCATCAAGTCTGCGAAAGCAGCCGGCTGCTATGCGGTCGGGATTACGACGACATTCAATGCGCAGAGGCTGAGGGAGGCAGGAGCCGACAAAATAATTGCAAATCTCCAGGAATTTTCGGAAATAATGTAAAAATTAAAATAAAAAAACCAAAATGACAATTCAAAATTTAAAATTTTAAATTTTGCCTTGTCATTTTACATTTTGATTTTTCAATTTTGATTTAACGGTGATGAAATGGAAAAAATTAAAAAAATCGTAAC
>CAZAFZ010000084.1:0-4354 GCA_964484745.1 uncultured Gammaproteobacteria bacterium
AGTAATTTTTGGGGATAACAGCTGTCTTGGGAGGATTTGGATTTAGGTTAATTATTTGTATCTCAATGCTTCCAGCGGATTGATCTTGGCAGCCCTGATAGAAGGATAAACCCCGGTAAAAAATCCGATTACGGTTGAAAATATAATGATAACCAGGATGAACCACAGCGGCTGATAGAATAAATCCAGAGACTGTCCGCCCATTGTCCTGGCCAGGATGTTCATGCCGAAATTGGCGAGTTCTCCGCCTGCCCAGCCGATCAGCACGCCTCCGATCCCGCCTAAAAATCCCATAAGCGAAGATTCCGCCAGAAACAGGAAGAGCATATCTTTCTTGGTAACTCCGATGGCGCGCATGATGCCGATCTCGTTAATCCTTTCGAGCAAGGCAATCGTCATGGTATTAAACATGCCGATAGCTGAAACGAAAAGGGCGATTATGCCGAAAAGCGATAATACGATCTGAATGATTCCGAAAATCTTATTGGCCTGCTCGATAGTGTCGGTTAAGGACTCCACCGAATAGCCCAGATCGACAATCTTGGCCCTAACCGGCTCAAGAAATTCATCCTGGCCGACTTTGACTTTCAGCAAAGAATATTCCGAATATTCAATATCTTTGATGGTTTCGCGCGGCAAGTAAATAAAGCTGGAATTTTCATCTTCGATTACCCCGATAATTTTAAACTTGTTCTTGACCTCGATGGTTTTCATTTCCGTTTCATCATCCCCCCCGTTATCAACCATGATATTCAAGATAATTTCCTTGCCGATGATCCCTCCCGATTCAAGGCTGAACAGCTTGGCCCCTGCCGAGGAGATCAGGGCTTCATAATAATTTCCCGTAAATACCCGGCCGGATTGAGGCACCAAGCCTTCCAGGCGGAAGAAAGAGGGATCAACCGCGTTAACCAAGCAATCACCGGTCAATTTCTCCAGAGTCATCTGGCCGGTAAAAGTTATCACCGGGCTGATTTCGGCAACTTCCGGGAATTTGGATATTTGCTCCATGGTTTGGTTGTCAAGTTTAACCAATCCGCCGACGCCCGGAGAAACATCAAGGCTTAACAGCGCATCGGCGGTAGTAATCCGGTCCAATATAGTATTCTGCAGCCCGTAGCCCAAGGAAACCAAAAACAGAACGGCTCCAATGCCGATGCTGACGCCGAGAATAGTCAAAAATGTCCGCATGGGCCGCGTTTTGAACATCCTGGTTGATAGTGACAATAAATCTCCAAATCTCATAATGCAATGGCTTTAAATTTCCTTCGCGTCGATAGCAGATATATGATGCAAATCCATGTCATGCCTTCAGGATTTGTAAAAATAAATTGATCATATTCGAAGAAACCCTAAGCGAAAAAATCTTCCCCTGCTTATAATTCATCGGCAAGCGGGATTCCGCCCGGCTCTGCCGATAATTATAACGATGCCGGGAACCCGCGGAGCGACGGTTTAGAATTTCGCTATTAAAATTTATAATTTCCATTCAATATTGTATTAATGTTAAATATTCTTTTTTGCAGTATCCATTGGCATATCAGCGTCTCATAATTTATTTCAATTTCCCTAACATTAATAATTCCATTTGCTTGGCTATCTTTTTGGCTATTGTTCGGTTCAGGCCGACTCCTCCCTTTTCGGCCGGCAGATCAAGCGCTTGCTGGAGCCCGATGCGGTCAATAGCATTGTCCAGCCTGGCCCTGATCGCCTGGTTCATATTCTCCAAACTTGCCAAACTCTTAAGCCCGGTTTTGCTGTTCTCCAGCAGAAAATGCCTGATCTGCGCCACTTCATAGTCTTTATCCATGGCAGCCGCCGCTCCATTTTCAGAGATCTTTCGCTCCTGATCCTGAATGGCTTTGATCTCGGAAATAAGGCCGATTATGCCTTCGGCGATCCTGAGGGCTTTCCTGCGGTTAAATCCCATGCCGCCTTTCTCTTCGTCAATATCGAGAAAATCGGAAAACTCATGGATCAAATATTCCGCACTCAAATTTGCCTTGTTTATGTTCAGGAGCAATAAACGCTCAACGCGGGTTTCGATCCTTTTTATTTCATCCGTGCTTATGCCGGACATTACTTCAGCCACGATCTGCTTGGCTTTGAACGGGATCAGCAAAGTCGGCAGAGATTCAGACGACAATCCGGAATAGGTCCGAGCCAGCATTTCCAGTTCTTTCGGCACTTGGGAAAGTTCCTTTTCCTTCTGAGCGGCAATTTGCTCATTAATGGCCTTATTCACGTCGGCCTTCAGGACGTTGCCGTCCTTAATATGGAACACTCTATGCGCCATGCTTAAATGCGTAGGATTATGGGTAACCAGAATCACGGTCTTCTGGCTTTTGTCATTCAGCTCCTTCAGCAGGTTCATCACGTCATCGGAAGACTTGGAATCCAGGTTGCCGACCGGCTCATCGGCCAGCAGCACGTCGGGATCGTTGATCAGCGAGCGGCAAATAGCCACGCGCTGCTGTTGTCCGCCCGAAAGCTCGTTAGGCATTTTATTGGCCTGGTTTTTCACGCCGAAATGGCCCAACAGCTCCAAGGCATTCCTGATCCTGTCGCTCTTTTTGACGCCGATGGCGATCTGAGGCAAAACGACATTATTGATCACCGACAAAGAGCCGATCAGATAATAAGCCTGAAAGATCATGCCGATCTTTTTTTGGTGGTATTTCTCAAGCTCCCTGTTTTTAAGCTGGGCGATGTTTTTTCCGTCAATATAAATCTTTCCGTGGGTATTCCTTTCCAAGCCGGCAATGGAATATAAGAGCGTCGACTTGCCGCATCCTGAAGGCCCGAAAAAAATAATGAATTCTCCGGGATAAATTTCAAGGTTGATATTTTTCAGGGCATGCACCTGGTTGGGCTTGCCCAGAAAATATATCACATTCATATCTTCAATTTTGATTATCGGTTCCACGGGCGTTAATGTATAATTTAAAACTTAAAATACGAATGCATCAATTATTGCATTTTGTAATAATTCGGCTGGCTGAAGACTGGCGGACCTACGGCTACGCATCATCTTCCTCCCAGCCTCCCCATCCAGCCGAAGGTCTCTTCAATATTCTTCATGATCATTTGGAATACGGATTCTTTCTGCCGTGGCGTCAAGATGGTATATATTTTGGAAATGGCGGTATTGCCGCTCGAATCTATGCTTTCAACTTTATAGCGGTAGATCGATCCGGGATCGAACGCGGTAATGACAACGATATGCTTCTTCGTATAATTGCTGTCTAATTTGGTTGATTCCTTGAAGTTGTCGGATTGGCTCACCCCTTTGTCAAAATATATCCTGGTTGTCGCGGGCTCGTCGGTATTCCAGGTAATTACGGCCTGGACTTTCAAATCCCTGCCCTGGGAAAGGGCCGTTTCCGTCTGCACTGCATCAATAGCCGGAGGGAAGGTGTCTTCGCTGGTTTTGAACGTGTCGATGGCCTCGGATGCGACTTCGCCCCCCTCGTCGGTACCGGAAACCTCGATTAAATAGGTGACTCCCGAATCAAATTCGCTTATTTTCATTTCATGGATGGTTGTCGGCGTTTTATCCGATTTTATCCTGGCTTCATCTACCGACAGTAAATTGCCGCGGTATGGGATATATTTAAGCTGCGAATCGGCAGGTCTCGTAGTAATCCACTTGAATGTCGCTTCCTGGGAAGATACGTCCACTACCTGAACATCCTTGATCTCCAGGCTTTCCTCGCCAGTTTTGAATGTATAGTCCCGGGAATATCTGGTCGGCCCGATCAGGGCCTTGCTTCTTACCTGATAATGGTAAACCGTATCTGGTTTCAAGTCGTAAAGCGCAACGGAATGCGATTTGGATCGGTCCATCGGCTTGCCGGCAACCTGCTGATATGGATCCTGCTTCGTGCCGTCATATGCTTCATCGGTAGCATAGGCCACAAACGAATCGGATTCCTTATTGGTCTGCCAGCTGATCAGGGCGGAATCCGAAGTTGTCGCAACGACCGGGCTTCCCTCAATGATCGGAGCCGGAATCAAGCCGGCCAGCTCTTCGAACGCGGACAGCTGCGAAAACAAAGTCGACTCTAGCAGGCTTTGCGACATGCTGCTTGCGCCGCGCTTCAGCAGATTCACCGCGCTGTCCAGCGCCTGTTCGACGGTTTGGGGGATATTGGCCTTGTCAAGAGAGCTTTGAGTTTGCAGCCCCGATATCTGCCTTCTTAAAGCGCTGATCAGGCTGTCCTTATCTTCATCTCCGGTAATCGTTTTAGGCGTGGTCAGCTCCCGCGTTTCCGAAATGGCCAGATTGCCGGCGGTATCGGCGGTTGTTACCCGGTATTTGTACTTCTTTTCCGGCTCGAGATTGTTGATCGTG
>CAZAFZ010000084.1:4364-4964 GCA_964484745.1 uncultured Gammaproteobacteria bacterium
TGGTTTACCCCGAATTCCCGGCTGCCGTAAGTATTTTCGTTTACGTCGGCCAACCCATATTCCACGAAGCTGTCGCCGTCTTCATCGGTCTTCCATTCCAGCGTAGCGCTGATGCCGGTCAGTCTGGCAACCGCCAAATCGGAAATAACCGGAGCGGTTTTATCGGTCTGGTCAATCACCTTTTCGACGATTTTCTCAACAATCAATATTCCGCCTCCGCCGGTCGTCTGCGTCCTGGCGGCATCTTCGCGGGCCTGTACCTCTGATTCGGTATACAGCTGCTCGCTGGTCGTAAAGCTCATTTCCGAACTGGTGGAAGTATTACCGTTCGCGTCCGCGGAAACGGCCCGGTAATAATAGGCCGTATTGGCGGACAAGCCCGTCAAATTAATGGCGTGGGCGGTATTATAGCCGGTTGTTTCGTATGATGACGCGTAATTTCCGCTGGCTGTTCCGTAAAATACCTTGGAAGTGGCGCGTTCGTCAGTGGCCCATACTATCGATGCCGCGCTGTCGCTGACCAGTTCAACTGCCAGCGATGAAATTTGCGGCGGCGAAGAATCGGAAGAGGTTCGGAATACATAAAAATTTCCTTCGTTC
>CAZAFZ010000085.1:0-4957 GCA_964484745.1 uncultured Gammaproteobacteria bacterium
AGTAATAGCCGTATTCCGTATTAATCGCCCTTTCCTCTTTTAATGCTATTTCCGAAGTAATTTTATCAAGAATTTCTTCGGTTGAATATTTACTGTTCATTTTTTAACGCGGTTAATTCTTGGCTGTCGGGAAATTTTTCCAATCCCCTGGATATAATCTCATTATATTTCAATTGATCCTTTATTTCTTTATATATTATCGCCAGGGAAATATAATTTTCCAATTCATCGTTGCCTGTTTTTATTGCTCTAGCATAGCTTTCAATTGCTCCGCTTGTATTGTGCAATTGATAGAAAATCTTTCCCCTAAGGGCGTAAACATTAAAATATGGATTTAGCTTCAAGATTTTGTCGGTATAATCCAGCGCCAAGGGGTACTCTTTCAGCATGAAATAACAGGAGGCTATTTTATAATTAATATCATTCCTGAAAATATTGACATCGTTCTTATGTTGGATATATTCGGGAATGTTTATGGCCGGATCGTCCTCATCGGGAATTACCGTTAAAGCTATCTTGTAAATTACCAATGCTTTTTGGTAGTCTTCGATATCAAAATACATATTCCCCCAATATTTATATAAGTTCGGATAAAACGTATATTCTTTCATTAATTCCAGGAAATTTTTTTCGGATGCTTCAATATATGCCTTATCTCCGTTATACTTGCCCTTTATCCCTGATATCTGCGCTTTAAGAAAAACTTCCTTGTAATTGCTTTTATTGATTTTTTCAATATCGTAGATGCTATCAATAAAATCAATCAATGTTTTTTTTTGTGTTGCATCAGTAATTTCTTTTAAGGAATCGCTTAAATAAGCCATATAAAACCATTTATAGCGGTTTTCATAAGGATTTAAAAATATCGCTTCTTCATATTTATCGATTGTTTTTTCTGTCTCTGAGTCCGAAGAAGCAATTATTGCGCTGCGGTATGCTATATCTGCTCTGATTGAATTAATATTATAAAATATTAAATAAATTGCTAAGGGAACGAACAAAAGGCTTAACAGGGAAAATTTTTCCAGCCTATGCTCTTCCTTACTTGAAAAAATATCTTTTTGCTGTTTCTGAGTATCCTGATGATCTGCCGGTTTCCGGGCAATCAGGAAAATTATCGCTAAAAGTATATAAAAAATTATATTCGTTTCCACAACCGAAAAACTGGACAGCAACGATATCTGATAGCTAAAAATGCTCAAGGGGATAAAAAATAATAAATTATCCTGCTTTTGGTTTTTAAACCAGCGGAGCATCTGGCTGAACACTGCCAGTAATAATAGAATATCTGCGGCAACGAGAACCATTCCTCCCGTAAGCGCGGTATCGAGAATTTCATTATGCGCCCGGTCAGGAAAATCATTGATCGTTTCCAGGACATTCCAAGACGGCTCATAATGGCTAGCCAGTACATATTCCTGGTTGTCCAGGCCATACCCGAAAAATGGTTTTTCTAAAATCGCCTGCAGGGAAATGTTCCAAATCTTAAACCGCATTGCAAAGGAACCGAAATTCGTATCAGCAATACTGGCCAATCTTTCCGCGATAAAACTGCCTTGATTTTTTTGGTGAATTAAAAAGCCGAAAATTATTGATATTGTCAATATTGCCGCTAGAATGTATTTTAATGCATTAAAGCTTTTTATTTTACGGATTCCTGCAATTCCCAAGAGAATCGCACCAGCCGCGAACGCTATCCAGGCACCCCTGGTATAGGTAAAAGTCAGGGCAGTAAGCTGGAAAGCGAATACGACAAAAAGCAACATTTTATGATAAAAATGTTTAGACTTTATAAATTTATAAACAGCCAAAAAAATCGTTAAAACCAGATAATTACCTAAAAATACCGGCTGCCCAATTGTTGACATTATCCTTGTAAAAGGGCTATGAACACCGAAACGATACCAGGAAAGATAATCCAAGCCGAACCATTCAAGGATCCCGTAAAGCGAAACTATAAAAGATCCTATAACAATCGACGCGATGATCCTTTCAGCTTGATGCCGGCTTTTGACCGTATCAATAAAGATTAGGAAAAGCGCAAAATAATGCAAATAAGTCAAGAGCCCAGCTTGTCTATTGTATGTCCCCCAAAATCCCGTGGGGCGATCAACCGCAAAAAATATTGTAATAATATACGCACAGAATAAAAATGCAATTATCAGCAAATTGCGGCGTCCGATATTCAAGCTGAATTGCTTGGAAATAACTATTTTTACTATCCAAAAAATTAGCAAAATCTCGACTAATAACCTGAATAATACAACCTTATTTAATTCGAATATATTTTGGGTTTCATATAAAAAAGGAAAATAAATAGGAATAACGGCTGCAATGAACATTATCCCGTATTGAAGAATATTATCGATGAATTTGATTATTCTAACCTCATTCATGCTTATTATTTTAACACATATAAAACTCCGTGCTTATTTTTATCATCCTGAAAATGCCAGCATAACAAAAATTAAGCACGGAGTAAATGTATTTAACGGAGAAGATTATATTACATTCCTGTTGGTGACGCGGTATGAACTCCTCCCTGCAATCCGCCTGTCGTATTACCCAAACAATAGGTGATGCTGTAAGTAGTAAATGGACCGGGACCGGTAATAGCATAGTTGGCGGTATAATTGTTGTTGGCAGTAGAGCAGGTTCCATCCTGTGGATTTGCGACAGTAGGCAAGGCCTGCATATATCGGCCAGTAAAATTCGTGTCGGTTATATAATTAGGATAACCGTTAAAATCATTGAAATAAAGCTCTAATGCCGTCATCATCTGTTTTACATCAGCGACTCTCTTGGAATCCCTGGATTTCGCGCGCGCATTATTCAGGGAGATAACTGCCAGCGTTGACAATAAGCCGATAATGGCGATAACGACCAGCAGTTCAATCAACGTAAAACCTTTTTGTTTTTCCATAATTCACCCCCTCTCTATGGTTCGGTTAAATTTGATAAATATAATAAAATAAATAAGCGAAATGAATTGTAGACTATTAGACTAACGAATATTTATACCGGTTTTACTTATCCACAATACATTGTCTATTATTATTATTATACCAATTTTTAAGCTTTTTTTCTAACTGACTAATAGCTTGAAGCGACGTTATACATCGGAAGAATAATAGCCGCAACCATTGTTCCGACTGCAAGACCTAATATTAGCATAATTACCGGCTCAATTAATGACATAAGGTTGGAAACAACATTATTGATTTCCCTGGAATAGAAATGCGTTATCTGGGCAAGGATGGCATCCAATTTTCCTGTTTTTTCCCCTATGCTCATCATTTCCGAGACCATATTCGGTATCTCTTTGCGGGTTTCAAATACGCTGGCGATAGAATTGCCGTCTTCAACCTCTTTAATTGTTTCATGAATGATTTGTTTGTATATTTCATTAGATACTACGTCTCCGGCGATCCTTAAGCTGTTTGATATTGTCACGCCTCCCAAAATCAAAGTTTCCATTGAACGGGTAAAGCGGACCAGATAAATCTTTTGGAGCAGCTTGCCAAAAACAGGCATGCGCAGTTTCAGCCAATCATAAACAAATTTCCCCTGGCGAGTTTTGCCGTAAATAATGAGTCCGCTCGCAATACCGGCGGCGATTATAATCATAAGCCACCAGAAATCTACGAAAAAATTCGAGGTAGCGATAAGGATTCTGGTAGCGATAGGCAGTTCGCCTCCCGACTCGGTAATTATCGCGGTAAGCTTAGGAACTACATAGACCATCATTACAATACCGACTCCTACGAGGCCGCAAAAAATAAAAATCGGGTAGATCATCGCACCCTTGATCTTGCTCATCATATCGTAATCTTTCTCCATTTCATCGGCAAGGTACTCGAGTATCTCATCCAGCTTTCCGGAAGTTTCGCCGGATCTGACTACGCTGACATAAAATTCCGAAAAGACGTTTGCGCGTTTGGCAAGCGCGTCGGATAGCCTGATGCCGCCGTCGATCTCGTCAGCTACTTCCGATAATATCATTTTGAATTTGGGGTTTGCCGTTTGTTCGACCAGAATCTTGAATGATTGGACCAGGGACACGTTAGCGCCGACCAATACCGCGAACTGCCTGGAAAATATGACTACATCCTTGATGCTGATATGCTGAAAAAGCATGCTGCTGCCGCTAAAGCGTTTCTGGGCTTTTTGCTCCAGGCTGATGACATTAAAGCTCCTGTCTTTCAAGATATCGAATGCGATATCAATATTCTCGGCTTCAACCAAGCCGGTCCTTTTATTCCCGTTCTTATCGATGACCTTGTATTCGAAGATAAACATAATACTTAAAAATTTTTAATTTCAGAGAGTTAGAAATTTTTCCGATGCCAATATACAAATTGATACTAAATATACGAATAGGAACCTATACTAAATATACTAATAACTGATTGGTATATTGGTATTGATATTTATTTGTATATTTCGCATACATTCGTATATTGGAATCGAGTTTTGTTACGCGTTACAAGTTATGAGTATCAATAATATGACTAACCACTTACCGACTTAAAGTATGTCTTCCTGCCTTACTTCCCCGCTCTGCACAAGATCGAATAAGGAACGGGCCATATTGACCATGCCCTCCTTTTTCGAGGTTTCGATCACGCTTTCTACTTGATAAGCCTTGCCTTCCCTGATCAGTGTCTTCATGGAGGCGTTGTTGATGGCTATTTCGCAAGCCAGGGCAAGCCCTCCCCCTCTCTTCGGTATTAACCTTTGAACAATAACGGCATAAAGCACGTCTGCCAGCAAGTGGCTGGCTGCTTCCTTGTTGAATTCCTTTTCCAAAATGCTAAGCAGCTTATCCAATACGTTGACCGTGCTCTGTGCGTTCATTTCCATGATTACCAAGGCATTACCTGAAGCAAGCTCCATAACGGCGGAAAGCCCACTCTTGATGAACTCATGATTATCGGATATGAAAACCATATCGACA
>CAZAFZ010000086.1:0-4944 GCA_964484745.1 uncultured Gammaproteobacteria bacterium
AAATTTTGTGCTTTTTTATTTTTTTTCGATAACACATTTTGTGCAATTTCCCGTAATTCCGCTGGTTAATTATCTAATGTGAGAGGAATTTCATGTTTCAATCTTAATTCATTCTTTTGTTGTTCGGAAAAGTCCGATACTTCAATCGCTATATATGGCAATATTATATTTTTCAGAATTTCCGCTAATTTCATGCCAAATATTTCATCCATGGTTAATTGCATTCCCTTTCTTCTGGCCATAGCAGACATGATCATCCAAAAACTAGACATATAATCACTGGCTAAACTTAATTCGTTGCTTTCACATGTGTCCCTGGTCAATTTCATTTCTTTTAACTTCATATATGCCGCCGTTGTGACGGGGTACCTTGATAAGCTAACTTTATCCTTGCTTTTTGGAATATCCGAATAGCTGAATTCAGGCAATTGCTCCTCGGTTAAATTAAGAATTTTATTTCTTCTTCTAGCTTCGTTCACATCTTTCTCGTTTGCTCTCCGCCAATAATGTCGCCAGTTATATACGGTTTTACCAGAATTACTGGTATCTACCGGATAATACTGGCAGATAAAATATTCCCCCTCAAAAAATATGATTTTATCTTTTTCAGAACCAGGCACAAGTCCGTCAATTCTTTCAGTAATGCTTGCCTGTATGTTTTTTTCATCAGCAATATTTTTTGGTTTTTCTTTCATAGCTTACTTCCTATTTTGCTGGTATAATTCCAGGGCATTCCTGAGGGTGATTGCCACGGTCATCGGCCCAACGCCGCCGGGAACCGGGGAAAGATAGCCTTCCTTATCCTTGACGTCTTCAAAATCAACATCGCCGTATATTGAACCCATATCCCTGGTGATCCCCACATCTATAACAATGGCGCCATCCTTGATCATGTTCTTTTTAACCAGCTTAGGCCGCCCGACTACCGGTATCAGGATGTCGGCCTGGACGGTTTTCTCGCCCAAGCCCCGGTCGTCGGGATGGACAGTAAAAGCTTCTGCCCCCTTGAAGATGAAAACTTTGGCCAAGTTGCCGCCGAATATATCGCTTTTGGATATTATCGCAGCTTTTTTGTTTTTCAAATCAATATTCATGCTGGCAAGCATTTCGAAAATAACGGCAAAGACGGGAGGCAGGATGCTTCGCCCGCTGAAATGCTCCAGCATATTCTTGATATTTTCGGGATGGAAGCGGTCCAGGTCTTTTTCCGGCTTGATCCTGCAAATTATTTCATCAGTGTCATAGCCGTGGTCCTTGGGCAATGGAAGCTGCACCATTATTGCATCTATTTCCGGATCGTTGTTCAGAAAATCGACCATTTGCAAAACCCTGGCCTGGCCGATGTCGGCCTCGCACTTATATAAATGGGTATCGATTCCGACTTTTTTCCCCGTTTCTATTTTCTTGCCGACATATAAATCAGAATCCGGGTTATCGCCGATTAAAATAATAGCCAAATTCGGCCTTTTATCACCAAGCTTTAAAATTTCCTGGACTGTCTGATCATTGATTTTTTCAGCCAGTGCCTTACCGTCGATTATCTTCATGCAATAAATTACAATTTCCAATTTCTAAATTTTCAAAATATTCTTAAATCTTGCATCCTAAATCCATGTTCATTAATTCTTTTCTTTTTTTCTTCTTTAATCTTTTTAATTGTTTTGTTTGGCGTTATATGCTATGAGCTATGCGTTTCACGTTACGCACCTAAATGCTCGGAATCGGAAACCTCTCGCACATCTCTTTGACGTCCTTTTTGATTCTTTCCAAAATTCCGACATCTTCCTTCTTTTCGATAGCTTCATCGATCCATCCGACCACCTTTCTGATTTGGTCCTCCTTCATTCCGCGGGTAGTTATGGCGGCGGTCCCGAACCTGACTCCCGAAGGGTTCATTGGAGGGTTGGGGTCGTTGGGAATGGTTGAACGGCTGACCGATATGCCGGCTTTTTCCAGAACGGCTTCGGCATCCTTGCCCTTAATGCCTTTTGAAGCCATGTCAACCACCATTAAATGATTATCCGTTCCGCCGGAAATGACCCTATATCCTAAATTCATGAATTCCTCAGCCATCATTTGCGCATTTTTAATAACCTGTCCGGAATAATCCTTGAATTCGGGCGCCAGCGCTTCCTTGAAAGCGACGGCCTTGGCTGCCGTTATGTGGTCATGCGGACCGCCCTGCATGCCGGGGAATACTGCCCTGTCGACTTGCTTGGCAAAATCTTCTTTGCACATGATAATCGCACCCCTGGGTCCACGCAGGGTTTTATGGGTTGTGGTGGAAACCACGTCAAAAAACGGCACGGGATTATCCAGCTTGCCCGCAGCGATCAGCCCTGCCGTATGCGCTATATCGGCGAAAGTATAAGCGCCTATCTCATCGGCGATTTGCTTGAATTTTTTCCATTCAATTTCCCGGGCATAAGCGCTATAGCCGGCTACGATCATTTTCGGTTTTTCCCGCAAAGCGATTTTCCTGACCTTATCCATGTCGATCCGGCCGGTTTCCCGGTCAACTTCATATTGCACGAAGTTATACAGCAGGCCGGAAAAATTAACCGCGTGGCCGTGCGACAAATGACCGCCATGGTCAAGCTTTAAACCCAGCACTTTATCGCCGGGCTTCAAGAAAGCAAAGTAGACCGCGGCGTTGGCGGGAGAACCCGATAGGGGCTGTACGTTGACATGCTCGGCATTGAACAATTTTTTCGCCCGCTCAATGGCGATAATTTCCACGTTATCTATTATCTGATTGCCGCCGTAATACCGGCGCCCGGGATAGCCTTCGCTGTATTTGTTGGCTAAGACTGTCGCCATCGCTTCCAGCACGGCCTTGGAAACGTAATTTTCCGAAGCGATCAGCTCCAATTCCTCTGCCTGGCGCTCCATCTCCCTTTTTACCGCATTCATTATTTCTGAATCTGCATTGGATAGGTTATTGTAATCCGGCATAATAAAAAGGCCAAAATGTAAAATGTAAAATGCCATATCTTAGCAGGCCGCTAAAATTAATAACCATTTCCATTTTAAATCTTGATCTTATTTTATTAAGAAATTATATTCGAATATATAATAATATTATATTAATCAACCCTTAAAGTCAAAAATCTTAAACGATTTTCCACCCGCTGTCCGTCTCAACCAGGCGCCCGCTGATGGAAAAGCCGGAAGATTTTTTATGGCCGCCCCCACCGAATAATTGTGCCAGCTTATCGACATCAACTTCCGGATGAGATGTCCTGATGCTTCCATTGACTACTCCTTCCTGAACTTCGCGCAGGAATATTACAGCCTTGACTCCCTTCAGATTTCCCAAAAAGTTTGAGATTCCATCCAAAACTTCCCGGTCAACCGCGCGCTCCTTCAGCTCATCGTGGGGAATGGCGGTAACGGCAATATTATACTTTTTATTGATTTTCAATTTGGACATGGCAACTCCCCAAATTTTCAGCGAATCGATCGCTTTATCGCGGTAAGCGCGGTTAACGATCTTGGGGAGGCACGCGCCCGCGAGCATCATTTCCGCTGAAATTCTCATTGCCGCGCCGCCAGCGGAAGGGTAAAGGAAATTTTCAGTATCGGTCAAAATGCCGGTGAGAATTGCTTCGGCTATCCTGGCGCTAATCTTGATATTGTTGGCCTTTAAAAAGCCGAATACCAGTTCCGAAGTGGAGGATGCGCGCTCATTTTTTATTTCCAAATCAGCATAAGGCAGCGACCGCAAATGGTGGTCGAATTCAATGGCCGTTACATTTTTATCGCGTTGCAGGATTTCATTTTCCAGGCCGGTGCGCGATAAGCTTCCGCAATCGAGCACTATAATCAAGTCGAAATTATTCACGTCGACGACAAGCCCCGTACGCTTATCGGTTGCTCCGTATCGGTTGTTGAATGCTTTGGCGCAAGCAAGAAAACCGAATTTATCCGCCGGCAAATCCCGGCAGAATATAACCCAGGATTTGCCGGCCATGGCCAGATATTCGGCTAGCGCGCAAGTAGATCCTACCGCGTCGCCGTCGGGACGCAAATGGGTTATCAATAGTATTTTTTGGGCAGCTTGGATGATCTGTTCCGCTTGCCTGAATTTTTCCATCAATACTTTATAAGCCATAAGCCGGTGCGTTAAACATGGCTTTCGAGCATACCATACAATCTTCTGCCGGGCAATACCTGCAAAAAATCAGAAAATCCGTATTTTCGGAAGAGTAAAATTTTATTGTTTGAGATCCCGGAGAATTTGCTCGATTTTTTCCGCTTCGCTCTCCAAGGTATCGATCCGCCAATTGAACCGGGGGATTATTTTCAATCTGGTTTTTTTGCGGATAATATCGGTTAAAGCTCCGGAAAATGATCTGAGCTTTTTAACGGCAAGAGCGGCCATATTTTCCGGCAAAACCGAAATGCCGACATTGGCATTCCGAAGATCAGCCGCGCAATCCACGTAGCTTACCGTTATTAAGGCTTTGCCCAAATCTATTTCTTTATTTACCGCATCGGCGATTTCTTTTAAAAGCAGGCTATTCACCTGCTTCATCCTGGACATAAAAGAAGTTAGAATTAAAAAATTAGAATTAAAAAGTATTTAAAATTATCTTGGCTTGCTATGCCAGACTTCCCGCTTTCCACTTCTAAATTTTCACTTCTAACTTTTATAGTTTCTTAAATGTTTTTTCTTCAGTATAAAACAGAAGCGTATCGCCAGCTTCAATAACCGGTTCGCCCTCGAATTGGATTCCGCACTCCTGGCCGCTTTCGACGTCGGCCACATTTTCCTTGCCTGACTTCAGCGCCGTAATTCTGCCCCCGGCTATTTTTTCCTTGTTCCTGATGACATCGGCGAAAGAGTTCGATTTTGCAATGCCTTCAATGACTCTGCCGCCGATGATTTGGGCTTTCTTTTCGGTCCTGAAAACTGCCGCTACCTTGAGCTTGCCAAGCTCT
>CAZAFZ010000087.1:0-4809 GCA_964484745.1 uncultured Gammaproteobacteria bacterium
CAGGCCGGGGCGGAAATATTTTCCCTTGCGATCCGGATAATCCCGCACCATATCGTAAAAACCGGCCGGATCGCGCTTTGGCAGGTATTCATTCAGCTTGGTATAAACAGGCTCCTGTATTTTCTTAAGCTCGGAGAGCAATTTTTTGCCGGGCATAAAATTAATTCTAATCGATAATAAACCCGCGGCCCGGTATTGTGCGTATTATTTTAAGCTTGCCGGCAGGGTCAAGTTTTTTTCTTAAACCGAGGATATGGGAATCGATAGTGTTGGAAAGCGGATCGGTGTTTATGTCCCAAACGTTCTCGAACAGCTTTGCTCTGCTGACTAATTTGCCTCTGTTCCTCAGCAGACATTCCAAAACCATAAAACTTTTTCTGGATAAATATATTTCCTTGCCGTTCTTTCTTACCAGCTTATTGGTCAAATCAATCCGGTAGCCATGCAATTCTGCCAGTTCCGATTTGATATTTTTCGGGCGGCGCAAGATCGTCCTGATCCTGGCTTGCAATTCTTCGAAGGAAAAAGGCTTGGGCACGAAATCATCGGCTCCCAGATTTAATAGTTCAACCCGGCTCAAGGTATCGGATTTGACCGAAAGGATGATTATCGGTACGTCCTCGCCGACAGATCTGAGTTCGCGGCACACCTCTGTTCCGCTCTTAACGGGCAATGAGATATCCAGAATTACCAGATCATATTCATTGAACAAGGCCAGGCTCAAGCCCTCTTCTCCGTCGAATGCCGTATCAACAGCATAATATTCGGCTTCCAGGCTTTGCTTTAAAAAGCCCGCGATTTCCCGGTCGTCTTCGATTATTAAAATCCGCATAAATTAAAAAGCCAACAAATTGGCATGAAATCATTATAATAAATATTTTATTTTATAACAATAATCCAAATTATTAACATCATACGCAAAAAGATATGAAATTTTTATGAAATTTATATAAACAAATTTATAACGTTTTTATTTTCATATTATTTATTGATAAAAATCCACAACCCTGATAAACTTCTATAATAGTCTAAAAGTCTATAAGTTCCAAGTCGTAAGTCTAATGATTTATAAACATTATTAATTCATTTTTTGACTTAATGACTTATTGACTATCGGACCTATGACTTAAATGTTATGTCTTTGTCAATCGGCATAGTCGGCCTGCCCAATGTCGGCAAATCAACGCTGTTCAACGCATTGACCCGCAATAAGGTAGATGCTTCCAATTACCCTTTCTGTACGATCGACCCGAATGTCGGTATCGTTAAGGTTCCCGACCAACGGCTTGGGCAGATTGCCGATATATCAAGGCCAAAAAAAATCACGCCGGCTGTTTTGAATTTACGGATATCGCCGGTTTGGTCAAGGGCGCGCATAAAGGCGAGGGGTTGGGCAACCAGTTTCTGCATCACATCAGGGAGTGCGATGCGATTTGCGAGGTCATCAGGGATTTTAAAGACGAAAACATCATCCATGTCGACGGCAGCATTGATCCGGATAGGGACAAGGAGACGATCAATCTTGAATTAACCTATGCCGACCTGCAGATCATTGAAAAAAGGCTGGACAAGCTTTCCAAGGATGCCAAATCCGGCAATAAGGACCTGATTCTGCAGAAAGAACTATTTGAAAAAGCCAAAAAGCATTTGGATGCTGGCCGCGGCCTCCGTGATATGCCGATGTCCGGACAGGAAAAAATAATCCTTAAAGGCCTGGGGCTTCTGACATTGAAACCTATCATATATGTAATTAATAAAGCCGGGGGTAATTTAATAAAAAACGAGGGTTTGCGCGCTGCCGGAGGGGACGGTAAAACCCTGGCGCTTGACATAAAACAGGAAGAGGAAATCGCCGCCTTGCCCGAAGAAGAGCAAGCGGAATACATCAATGAGCTGGGACTGGAACAAAGCGGACTCGATCGGCTGGTCAGGGCGTCTTACGGCTTATTGGGGTTGATAACTTTTTTTACAACCGGTCCTGACGAAACCAGGGCCTGGACGGTCAAATCAGGATCCAAGGCTCCGCAGGCAGCCGGCGTTATCCACACTGATTTTGAAAAAGGGTTCATCCGGGCCGAGGTAATCCCTTTTGAAAATTTCATCGAATACGGAGGAGAGGTCCGGGCCCGCGAAAAAGGCCTGATCCGCACCGAAGGAAAAGATTATATCGTAAAAGACGGGGATATCTGCCACTTTTTATTCAGCAAATAATTTGAGGCTTGAGGAAAAACCATGCCTAACTGTCTGCTCGAACAAAGAGAGGCGCCTTGAACCAGAATAATGGCTTTTATGAGGGATTCTCATTGCTATTCTCTTGATTCGAAATGACAATGGAGAAGTTTTTTCTCAATTCTCATTATATTAGCGGTCGGACCGCTCAATAGAAAAAAAATTTAATTTAAAATCATTTTTTCATCATAAGTATTTCTCTCAGCACTTTTTGCCCTGGCCTGGAATAAATCAAGCCTCCCCTGTCGGACAGACAAAATTTTAACTTTTTGATATCAAGCAAAGATAAGCCTTCGAGGGCATTAATTATCTTAAATCCTCCGATAATATTTTTATCCAAATATATTTTCCGTTCATCTTTCAATAATACTGGCCATACAATCACTATTTTGCCGCTCGGCATTAAGATCTTTTCAAATACTCTGAACGCCTGGCTATAAAGCTTTTCCAATTCCCTTTTCGTGCCGTTAATATCGTGCTTGCCCCTTTGCGGACCCAAATAAGGCTCAGTTATTATAGCGTCAATTGTATGATTGCTGATAACTTTCCCCAGATCGAAAATATTTGATTTATACAGCTTTAATTTTGAACTTTGAATTTCCCGCTTCGACTTGCCGATGACGAGGCGCGTGGATTTTGAATTATCGATTGTCCATTCAATATTAGACCTAGTGTCATTTACGGCTTTTTCGGAAATATCCGCGCCGATAAGATTTTCATACCCCATTAACAGGGCCTCGGTCAGAATGGTGCCGGAGCCGCAAAACGGATCCAGGATCGCAGAGTTGTTTTTGGCTCCCGCAAGGTTGATCATCATCTTGGCCAGCTTGGGCGGCAGCATGCCGGAATAATCGTCGCGGGTCGGACGCCCGTAATCCCGGAATGACAGCTCGCGAAACGGCTGGACGGCAGCTGTTTTTCCGATATATGAACCGTCTCCGGATTTTACGACTATGAATTCTGCGCCCTTATCCAGCAAATGGTTTGTCGATACTACCACGCTGGACAAGTTTTTTTCTTTGCTCGCGACCCACCGTGCGCTTATTCCCTTCTCTTTCAAGGCAGCCTTAACATCCATGCCCAGATGCTTAATGCTGATCTCATCCGTCCCATAAACCGAAATCCCAAAACTGAATTTTCCATCTGCCTTCCCGATCTTTGTGATCAAATCATAAATTTCATCGAATATTTTCCTGTTTAATTTTTCTTTATTTGAATTATTTCTTTCATTGACTAACGACTTTGGACTAACGACTAACGACTTGAAAATTCCAATTTTCACCGTTCCTCCCAAATCGGTAATAGTTTTTTCAATATTTATCTCTTGGCCGGTTTCGACAATACAGGCACTATGGTCATCAGCAAAACCGTATTCAAATTCCCCGGAATACTCCTTTTCCAGGTAAGCTTTCAACTCTGCCAGCGAAAGCAACGGATGGCGACCGAAGATGAAAAAATATTTCATAAATTCTCGTAACTCATAACTCAAAACGCGTAACGATACTAATTCGAAAAGGATAAGAAGAAAGGATTCAATGGCTGGGGAACTTAATGCTTTCTGTCATTCCCGTACTTTCCTTCTGTCATTCCCGCCCCGATAGGCATCGGGATAAACTTCGGTGGGAATCCAGTAAAAAATTCCTTGTCTATTTATTTTATCAAAAATACTTATTTTATCAATTATTTTGGCTTTTTTTAGGTAATAATATAAGTATTATATAAATTATTGACATTTTTAAAAAAATATTATATAATATAGAGTCAACTTTGTTGGCAAAATTTGGTTTTGAACTTTAAAAAATAAACCTTTTAGGATTAGGAGAAGATATCATGGCTAAACCGCGAAAAGGGGGAGGTTCCCCAAAAACGGACAGGATCCAAATCCTGAATGGACCCGTCATCGTTGAGGGTGACCATTTCAGGATTTACTATGAGGTCCTTATCTCTGACAAGGATGGCGGAGTCAAGGGTGATTGTCCGGTTACCGTCTATAACGAAAAACTAAAGGATATCATCCATGACCGTACCGGTCCTGACGGTTCCCTGCGCTTTGTGCGTATATTGCGCTTCCAGAAGTACGGGAGCGATATTATAACGCGAGTGCGAATTGATAACTCGCCCGCGCAGGCAATCAATGCTGTCAAGCTGCGGCTTGATAGGCCGCTGTTGGTTGCCGGCCCCCAGCCCGAGATCCGCGCCGGCCAAGGACCTATCCAGCTCAACATCCTTTCGCTGGACGATCCGGAGGGAGATAAAAATTTTACCTGCAAGATTGTCTCTTTTCCCCATCTCGGTACGGTAAAACACGGCGGGATGTATTATCCGCCCAAGCGGGTCTACAAAACCGAAACCGTAACCATTGAGGCTCGTCTTAATATTGACCCGTCTCAAAAAATAAAATTTAATTTATCAATATCGAGAGGAGATTGAAAATTATGGCTACCGGAACTGCCGTCAGTGCATTGCTGAGCGGTGCGTGGGACATCGCGCTTGAACTGTTGTCCTCGGGCCGTGTGATGAGGCATGTCGGCGATTTGGCTGCCCAGAAGGTTCAGGCAGGCCAACCGCTCGAGGAAAAGA
>CAZAFZ010000088.1:0-4673 GCA_964484745.1 uncultured Gammaproteobacteria bacterium
CCGAGGATCCGCGCCGCGTTGGCCAAGCATTGCGCTTTTTATAAAAAGCATTCGGCCAAAGAAGGCCGGGCCTGCGACTTGCCTCGCCTAAATTCAAGTAAACGCGATTTTGTCGCGGCTGTTATGAGCATGGAGAAAGAGGCTTTTGCCCAAGGCATAGAATTCGCCGGCGCGCCGGTTTTATATCGAGGAAGATAGCGCAAGTTAACACTTAATCACCGTTCTAATGAACAGTTTTTTTGAAATAATAATTTATTCCTCGCTGGCGGTTTTTATTTACATGAACCTTTGGTTCGCGCTGGCGATCGCGTTCAAGCGGAATGACTTGGCGGATACGGCTTGGGGCCTGGGGTTCGTTCTGGTCGCCGCTGTTGCGCTAATAAAGTCGGGCGGCGATAACGGACGGATGGTCTTGGCTTTTATTTTGGTTTTGCTTTGGGGCCTGCGGCTGGCCATCCATATTTTTACGCGCAACCGCGGCAAGTCCGAAGATAGCCGGTACCGAGAGTGGCGGGAGCAATGGGGAAAGGCCTGGCTGGTCCAGAGCTATTTCAAGGTTTTTATTTTCCAGGGTTTTTTACTGCTGGCCGTAATCGCGCCGGTTTATTTCATCGCCGCGAACCCATTTTCCGGCTGGTCATGGCTCGATCTGTCCGGTTTTATCTTCTGGCTGGTCGGTTTTTATTTCGAGGCAATGGGGGATTGGCAGTTAAGGCGCTTTACGGCCGATCCTGCTAACAGGGGCAAAGTGATGGATCGGGGACTTTGGCGCTATAGTCGGCATCCGAATTATTTCGGCGAAGTCCTGATGTGGTGGGGAATCTTCATTATGTCCTTGTCCCTGCCTGACGCCTGGCCCGGCCTAATCGGACCGGCCCTGATCACCTATCTCATACTTTTTATCTCCGGCATTCCGCTTCTGGAGAAACGGTATGCGAATGACCCTGCTTATGGGGGGTATAAAAAACGGACATCGGTTTTTTTCCCTTGGCCGCCGAAAGGAGGATAATACGCGGCATAATTATTTTTAATATGAACAAGAACGCAAATTTATCGATTAAAATTATCGCCGGCGTCTTTTATGCCGCCATGGTAGCGGTTAATATATTGGCCAACAGCCTGCCGATCAATAATCGCTCCACTGGTGAGATATCCGACGCCTACCCCAATCTTTTCGCGCCGGCCGGCCTGACCTTTTCTATTTGGGGCCTGATTTACCTCCTGCTGGCCGGATATGCATTCTATCAATTTACGAAAAGCGGCCAAAAGCTGGAGCAGCATTTCAGGAAGATCAACCTTTTTTTTATTGCAACTTCGCTGGCTAATATTGCCTGGATTTTTGCCTGGCATTATGATTATATCGGTCTTTCGGTGCTCATTATGGCGTTGCTGCTTTTTCTGCTCATCAGGATAGCCGATATTCTCCGCGTTCTGCAACTGACAGCGCGGGAAACAATATTTATTTCCTCGCCCTTTAGCGTTTACTTTGGCTGGATCACGGTAGCCGCGATTGCCAACGTGACGGTATTCTTGGTGAGTGTCGGCTGGAATGGATTCTACATCGCCGACTTTATCTGGACCAGCATCATCCTGCTTATTGGAGCGGTAATCGGAATTTTGCGGATGCGGAAAGATAAAAACATAGCTTATGGCTTAGTGCTGATTTGGGCATATTTCGGGATCTTATTCAAGCATCTGTCCGCAAGCGGTTTCGGCGGACATTACCCGGGCATCATTGCCACCGTAGCCGCATGTCTGGGGTTGTTTATATATTATACGGCTGTAATATTTTATAAAAAAATAAAATAATCTTATGTTCATAAAACTTTATTTGATCGCACTTCCGGTTTTCTTTGCTATTGACATGGTCTGGCTGGGGCTGGCGGCTAAGAACTTTTATCGCCAGCAGATCGGTTTCTTGATGAAGCCGGATATCAATTGGCCGGCGGCGATTTTGTTTTATTTGCTTTTTATCACCGGATTGGTGATTTTTGTTATCGCCCCGGCGATTGAAAAAAATATGTGGACGCATGCCCTGTCGTTCGGAGCGCTCTTCGGGCTTGTTGCCTATGCGACCTATGATCTTACTAATCTGGCAACGGTCAAAGACTGGCCTCTTTTGGTGACGGTTGTCGATTTGTCCTGGGGCGCGGTAATATCAGCTTCGGTTTCAATCGCAACATACTTTATCGCGGATAAAATCGGCTTGTAAATTAAATCCTATTTTTTGCACAAGCGCTATTAGCTGCTTTTTGCCGGCAGATTAAATCCGGCGGTATAAACAAAGCCGGCATCTAAATTAAACCACGCTCTAAATCCATAGCAGTATGAAAATCAATTTTAATTCAAAAACTCTCTCGGGCAGATTAGCGATTGGACTGGGCATTGTCCAAGCAGCGGTAAGTGCGCTGGAATTACTTTTTGCCGGAGCGATAGGAGGTGATTCGGCTGTAATAGCCGGCAATCCATCGCTTGCCGTACTTGCCAATGCGCTTTCAATTACATTTTCCCTTGCTGCTCCCCTATCTTTATTTATCGGAATTTATACCGCCATAAAACATAAAGAATGGTCTATTTGGAAACCATTGTCGATATTGTACGTTCTTGCCGCTGCAATGTTTCTGTTCGGGGAATTCCTTTTTTCTCAATAAATATTTTTTTAGGGTTAATTTAAACAGGCATTTTAAAAACGTCCTTTGCTGCTATGAAACAGGTTCATGTTTCCTGGCTCGCACCGGGCGAATATTTTTCAGCCCGTATTCGCATCGATCTTACGGCGCTCTTATCCCGTGCGGGAACATAGCGATTTTTCCGAACTGCTTTTTGGCGATAATGATAGGATCAATTTCGGCAGGACTTTATGGCATGCAATAAATCGCAGTTTGTTTTGCCCCTTTAATAATATTATAAGATTTGCAATAATATAAGCATAATAAAATTTATGGAAAATCAAACGCAAAAACCCATGCCGTTAAACAGGGATGCCGCCATAACCATGCTTTGGTGCCTGGCATTGTCGCTTTTTTGGGTCATTTTCCTCTGGAACTTTTGGACCAAAGACATCAATGCGTTAGGCCTGAACGCATTTATATTCTTGATTTTTACGCTTTTTCTTTTTATCCGGGTTTTATATTATAAAAAGCATTACGAAAAGAAGGATCTTTACTGGATTATTCCCGTTGCCCTGATCACTTTCGGTTACTTGATCTATAATAATCCGTTCATCAAGGCAGTTAATATCCTGGTCTATCCGGCCTCGATCATATTGTTTATGAATTTCGGTTTTCTAAAAGACAAGGATAAAAAATATTGGGACGTGAAATTCATTTCCCGGATCATTTTCAGGTTTTTTAATATTTTAGGAAAAGTAGGCGAGGCATTTAACCGATATTTTGACGTGCTTTCTCCGAAGAACAATAAGGGCAGGCGTACGGCCGGCAGGACCGTAATCGGGATCATATTATTCCTGCTAATCGCTTCGACCCTGGTCATTCCCTTATTGTCTTCGGCTGATCCGGCATTCGCCGCCAAAGTCGATGTTGTATATGCCTGGATAGGGAATATCATTTCGGTAACTTTCATTTATAAAGTAATGTTTTTTATCGTGCTGGCCATTATGCTTCTGGCTGCCATATTGGCCTGGGGCCGGCCGTTCGATTACGAGGAGGGAAAAGAGCGGGATAAAATGATTGACCCGATAGTGACCGGGATCGTGCTGGGCGGCATACTTACTATCTATCTGCTGTTCCTTTGGGTCCAGGTGGCACGCTTGTTTGTCGGTCAACTGCCTTTTGATTTCAAGGAAACCGAGAGCCTGGTTAAAAGCGGATTCTGGCAGCTTTTCTTCCTGACCGGCATCAACACCCTGATCTACTTTTTTACTTACCGCAAAACCAACAAGCCGGTACAGAATATTCTCGTAGCTTTTACGGCTGCATCGTTTTTGCTTTTGATTTCGGCCGGCTACAGGATGGCATTATATGCAATCTATTACGGGTTAAGTTATGAGAAATTCTTTGCATCATATACGGTCATCTATTGCGCGATTCTCTTTGTCTGGCTGTTCGTAAGGATGTTCATGAAAAGACGGGCGGATATTTTCAAGTTTGTGGTATTCCTGTTTATCTGGATGTATGCCGTCATCGCAATCATGCCGATCGAGCAGATCATCCTCCGCACGAATGTTGCCTTATTAAGATTGCCCGATTCCCGCATCAGGCTTTATGAGCTGACTATGCTGTCGCCGGATGTGCTGTCCTTGGTGAAACAATACAAAGGCCAAGGCCTTTTGGAAGAAAAGGTTATTCAGCTTGAAAGGGAAGGAGAAGCCGATCAGGAAAGAAACTTCGACTGGCAGCCCTGGATAGAAAAGCAGGAAAAGCTGATAGCGGAAAAGAAATGGTACGAAAAGAACATTACGGATTTTATCAATTGACTACTGTTAAGGCTAAACAATAATTATGCCAAAAATAAACGCCTAGTGGCATCAGCAAAATAAGATGCCAAAAAATCTCTTCCAAAGGCCAGAGGTATAAATGGCATATTGAGCATGCCAAAAAGTGGACTTGCCGGCCCATGTCAGACAAGCTGCAAAAAGAGATTGAGGAATGGAGCAAGAAGTAGTATTGCAAAAAAACCTCGTCCGTTAGTGGAGGAATGGAAAATACATTAAA
>CAZAFZ010000089.1:0-4597 GCA_964484745.1 uncultured Gammaproteobacteria bacterium
CGGCATACGATATTGGGTTTGGATGAAAAGACCCTGACCACCGAAAACGATTTCAAGCTGGAAATCAGCGCTCCGGACGCCGAACGGGTTATGCTTTATATTGATGAACGGGAGCTAATGCTGGCCAGCATTCCGGCCGGAAACGGACAGAACCCCTGTTTAAACGGATACAATCTCGAAATTAAGCTTGCGGAAGGACAGCACAGCTTGATGGTCAAGTCGATTATCGGCAGGAATGAATTGTATTCCATTAATTATTCGATAACCGTTGACAATACGCCTCCTTATTACGATAGCGCCTTTTCCTCCTTCGGTATTTCGGAGCCGGACAGGGAGCGCCGCTGCCTGGACGCCTCGGTCCATTTAAGCACGGATACCGAATCAGCGGATTTGCTCCTGGGTAATTATAAGCTTCCCATGGAAAGGAGCGCTGAAAATCAGAATATGTGGTCCGGCAAGCTAACCTTTGCCAAAGATGCCGAGGGACTTTTCAAAAAGCTTTACGGCAGCGCAGTTTTAAGGGCGGAGGATAAGGCCGGCAATGCAATCACCCAAAAATTGGAAATTCAGGATAATATTTTTTCCGGAGCAAAAGCCGCTTCCAGCTATTTGATGCTAAAATCCCTGAAGCCGGCTCCGCTAAGGGCAATTTTCAAATCCTCTAATATTATCCTGGAAGCATTATTGACGATCTCATTAATTCTAATGGTTTTGAATATTTATATTGAAAGCCATAAGCAGAAAGTTCAGGTAATATTTTCATCCTTGGGCATTATCGGCTTACTGTTATTATTGATGATTATCTAAATCGTAGAAATTCATTACAGTCACGGTACAGGATTTTGCAGTTAATTCAAACAGGGCAAATTATAAAAAAATTTTTCCAGGAATACGGCCAATCAATTACGGCCGTTTTTTTATTGAATTGAAGGGTTTAAATATGTTATAATGTGGAAATAAGCAGGCGCAATTTTTAAAATTGTGCGTGTTGGTATTTGAATAAAAAATAATTATTTTTACAAGGATAAAAATAAGCTAAAACTACAACTATAACCCCATGCTTTCTTTTATAAAACAGATAATAGGAAGCCGAATTTTAAAGGTGCAATTGCTGGTATTGCTGTTGCTGGGTGGTTTTGTTTTTCTCGGAAGCAAGATTTATGCCTATAACAGCCAAATAAATATTTTTCCGGGCCAGGTTTCGGACGAAAGCGGGCCGGATAGCCGGCAATGGGAAGGCGCTGGCAATGCCCTGGCGCAGGATTTATCCCAGGATGCGGATTTATCGGAGTTTAGCCGTGATAATTCCGCATTTTTTATTTTATCCGGCCCACCAATTTCAGGCGAAGCAATTCCGGCCGGCGGACAGGATGATAAACCGGAAATATTGCCTGGTGCAAACCAGGAAAATAATGATTCGAATACAAGTCCGGATTCTAAAATTCAAGCCGAGCCAGACGGTAATATTGAGCAGGAATCCGAGCCGGACAAAGCTCCGGAAAACATTCAAGAGCTTGAAAGCGGAAATATGAATGAAATCAGGGACAATGAACAGTTTTCCCCCGAAAAACCGCCCGCCGAAGATGCTCCGGTTCAAAATGAAACGGAATCCAGTCCGGCCCAAGCGGATAATCCTGACCAGCCAAGCCCCGGCTCGGATAATCCGCAAAGCAGTGCTCCCGAAAATCCGCCCGCCGCAGAATCTCCAGCCGCTTTTAAATTTAATCCGCTGTTTGAATATTTTAAAGATATGCTGGCAGATATATTCCAGGAAGCGGTCGGAAAAAGGCTGGCCAGCGCTGAATCTGACGGCCGGCAAACCGAGGACGCCGACCCGGGCAATGGCTTGGTCTTCTCCGATTTCAGCATTCCGGATGATTATTCAGAAAACCATATCGGTACGGTCCAGCTGCGCCTTTCTTTAGCCGGCCGCAGCGGATCGGACAGCGGTTCGGCCAGGATCCAGTATTCCCTGCAGGATGATTGGCACGATGTCGGCAGCATAGCGTTAAACCAAGCGGCATCCAACCGAACGAATGGCGGGTATTACTTATTCGGACTGCCGGTTTTCAAATCATGGGTCGATATCGGACAGCTGAAAATAAAAATAACTTATCTGGACGGGCCAGGAGGGAAAGCAGATGCAGAAATATATCTCGATTCGCTGTGGCTGGAAGTCAATTACGGCAACAATGACAACGACGGCGAAGTTTTGGGCATAGATGAAAATTTAACCGGAGAAGAGGATGCCGAGGCCAGCTTAAAGCTGATTTCTTCGCTTTTGAATTTTAAGAGTTCCGACGCCCCGGAATTCGACTTTAAATACTGGCGTAAAAAGAATGCCTTCCAAAAATTTTGGTCGGGCATAATGGGAATATTCATGGATGAGTACAAAAATGTCGAATTTGAAGCCAATGCCGTAAAAATCAGCGGAAAAGGATCGTCCAAAATCATTCCCGGCTTGCGCTATCTTGAAAACGGCGAGGTTGAACTCAGCATACTTCCGGATAAAAGAAAAATTGAACCCGGCCTATACAAGATCCAGCTGAAAGCCAACGATAAGGGTAAGATTTATCTATCCGAGCAAGATTTCAGTTGGGGGGTATTGGCTTTGAATACCAACAAGTCGATTTATTTGCCTGCCGAAAACGCCAAACTGCAAATGGCAGCGCTGGATAACGACGGCCATACGGTCTGCGATGCCGATCTTTTTCTTGAGATCCGGGCGCCGGACGGCGGAATTGCCTACTTGAATACCGATAATGGATTGATCAAGCGCAATCCGGAATGCGGCCCCGATAATGTCATTTCCGAACCGGACTATGGCGCGGAATACGGTTTGGCAGGAGCCGGAATTTACAGCATAAAATTGACTTCCAGATTTAACGGGATCATCAATGAAATAAGCGACCAGTTCGAGGTCAGGGACTCGGTTCCCTTTGAGATCGAAAGGATCGGCCCGACCAGGATCTATCCCCAAGCCGGCTATGAGATGAAATTCAGGATCAAGGCCAATCAGGACTATCAGGGCGCATTCAAGGAAATAATTCCGAACAGCTTTGATTTGCTCGGCGGAAAACCAGATTACCATGAACATGTCGAAGACGGAGCCAGGGCGCTTGATTGGTATGTAGACTGGAAAAACCAGAATAATTATGAAATTTCCTATATTTTTGACGCTCCGGATATTTCACCGGCTATATATTATTTGGGTCCGGCCGAAGCAGGCGATTTTAAGGAAGCCAGATTTTGGCAGATCGCCTCCGATGCTTTGGCAACCTATGAATATAGTTCCGGCTCGTCTGTCGGCTGGACCAATCCGGGCTACGCTTGGAATTCCGTCGACGATAATTATGCCAACCGCAGCGTCCCCGGCTATAGCGCCGATGATTCTGCTAATTACTTAAGGGGCAATACCAATGGAGCCCCTGCTTCGGGCGGAAATATAACCGCCGTTGATATCGGAATCGAAGGTTATGTCAGCAATTCCGCATGCAGCGCGAGGGTCAGGCCGGTTTTCGGTACGGCTACCAGCAGTTCGGTCTATTCAGTGACTCTCGGAACATCCGATACCGATACCACGGTTTACAATGATATAACCAATGCCAACGGCGCTCCCGGAACGGGCAACTGGACCTGGTCGGATATCCAGAACCTGAAAGTAATGGTTTACGGATTCAATACTGCCAATCCGAACCGGACCTTATATATTGATCAGATCAGGATCAGGGTAACCTATGCCAATGCACCGACCGGAGCCATTAATTCGGTTTCCCAAAAAAAGGACGGCAGCGGTTCTGTTGATTTTTCCATCGAAGTAAACGACAGCGAGGGAGACAATTGCCGGGCTAAGATCGAATATGTCTCCGGCTCAACCTGCAATTTCTCATCCCCGCAGGACCCGACTATCGACACGATCGATGCCAACACTACCGCGGATTTCGGCGATCCGGAAGTAGATAATGCCAATGCCTACCAGGTCGGCACGACAACCGGCTTTATAATAACGACATCGGGCAGCAATTCGGTCGGTTTTGACTGGCTTTCCGGTACGGATTTGCCCCTGCAAGACGGTATTTACTGCGTAATGCTGACCGTCAACGATGGAACCAGCGATCAAGCAGCCCCGGCAACATCAACCCTAACTATCGATAACGCTCCGCCTACCGCACCCGGACAGCTTAGCGTCGCCACAACTAGCGGTTCAGGCATCACCTTAAGCTTTGGGTCCAGCTCGATCGAAACGAACTTCAAGGAATATAAGATTTATTATAAGCAGGGCGCAGGCGCGGTCAGCGAATCGGATACATTATTCGCTTCTTCCTCAGATTATAATTTGGGCTATCAAAATTATTACGGAGCGGCGACCACGACCATATCGGGGTTGGAGCCGAGCACTGAATATTCATTCAACATCTGGGCATATGATCAATACGGCAACAAATCCAGCTCAACCTGGATTTCCGGAACGACATCTATGCCAGAGCCTTTGCGGGCCAAAACGGTTACTTTCTACGCAGGTTCATATTCGGGAAACGGCACTAACGGGCAGTACAGCGATACCGAATACAGCCTGCCCTCATTCAGCTTCAAGCTC